>JAZQBW010000111.1:0-16413 GCA_045545895.1 Faecalimonas sp. | reverse complement strand
AGTCCGAATCTTCGATTGGCGTCATGGCTAATGGAAGATAAGGGAAGTTTGAAAGATTTCTTAATAGACTGGTTGGGTGAGAATCTTGCAGAAGGTGTTTATGTTGCACAGCAAAAATTAAGTGATGCCTTTTCAAACTATCCGTTTCACTTAGATACTTTGTATTATGGACCCCAGAATTTCGGCTCAATGGCTCCTTTCTTTTTAAAAGAGACAGGGTATCAGGCAACCATGGTTGGTTTTCCTTATGACGATTTGGAGCGTTGGTCAGGGATTTATCCGCCGGAAGTCTACGAGGAGCAATATCGTTTGCTTGTGGAAGGTTGGAAAGAAGGACTAACTGAGTTACTTACATATAAAGGTTACCATGCAGAATTGGATGAGATGATTCTGATGGCACAGGCAGTACTTTGCCAGTTTGAGAGTGCTTATCATCATATTCAGTTTGTGAATCGACGTGATGGGATGTTGAAGGAAGAACTGCTTCGTATCGTGCGTGAGGAGATGAAGACAGTACAGTCGTTGATAGGACTGCGTCTACAGGATTCTCGCATTGGATTTGAGTCAAGTAACCATTATTTTTACACGTTGCAGGATTTAAAGGAAAAGATGATTAACCTTGCTTATTGCGAAGAAAAATTGAATAAAGAATAATAAAAGATGCGGTGTAGGAGCAAAGAAACTTCTGCACCGTTTTTAATATAGCAAATTTCCACAAAAAAACTTTTTCTATTTATTGAGCAAGACAACTATTAAGAAAAAAATTTTATAGTTTTTTCGAAACGCTTGTGTTATACTTTTTTAAAAGCATTAATATTTCTAATATCAAGTAAATAATCACATCGATATCTTGCCGTTTGGCATTCTATGAAATCTCAATGCTTTGTACCCAATTAACAAACGCAGAGAGGTTTTTGTGATATTGATGAGAGCCTCCTGCCATAAAAAAGGAGGATTTCACATGAAGGTAAAAGAAGTATTAGCCTTATTTAGGCGTGTCCTCGTTAAGCGGAAGTATAAAGATATTTTGTTTCGCTTTATATTCAAGGACAAAAAGGAACTATTGCAACTTTACAATGCAATTAACGGCACTAGTTACAAGAACCCGGATGATTTGCTCATCACAACGATGGAGGATGTCATTTACATAGGAATGAAGAATGATTTGTCCTTCCTTATTGCAAATGAAATCAATCTGTACGAGCATCAAAGTACACTAAATAAAAACATGCCACTTCGGGGCTTGCTCTATCTGGCAAAGATGTATGAGAGCTATGTGGAAACAAATGGTCTCAACAGATATCAGAAAAAATTAATTCCACTGCCATTTCCAAGATTCATTGTATTTTACAATGGAGAGGAAGAAATTGGAGAGGAATTATATTTAAGACTCTCAGATGCTTTTGAAAAAAGAGAGGAAGAACCGGCAGTAGAATGTGTGGCAAAGTTCATTAACATTAATTATGGACATAATCAAGAATTGATGCAAAAGTGTGAGCGATTAGGGGAATATTCTTATTTTGTGGCAAGTGTAAGAAATTATTTAAAAGAGGGCCATAATCAGAAAGAGGCAGTCACCTGTGCCGTGAATGAATGTATTGAAAAAGGGATTTTAAAAGATGTTTTGGAAAAACACCGAGCGGAGGTGGTGGATATGTTTTTAACAACGTTTGATAAGAAGATGTACGAAGAAGCGTTGCGGGAAGAAGGCCGCGAGGAAATTGAAGAAAAATACGCAGAGCAATCCAAACAACTCGCGGAGTTATCCAAAGACCACGCGGAGTTATCTAAAGACCACGCGGAGCTATCTAAACAACTTGAAGCGGAACGTAAGAGGGTTGCCGAACTTGAAGCACTACTCGCAGAGAAAACCGAATAAAAAAGAGAAGAATTACAAAAGATAAAAGTAATAAATGTGGTGCAGGGCAAGAAGGCTCTGCAATGGAGATTACGACCATGAAATTCAAAGAACAAAACAAGCGCAAGGCAATTACATTCAGTTATGATGATGGTGTTACACAGGATATTCGTCTGATTGAATTACTTAATAAGTATGGGTTGAAATGTACTTTTAATCTCAATTCAGAATTGTTAGGGAAACCGGGAATCCTAATACGAGAGAATCAACGTATTTCTCATTATAAGGTTCATCCACAAGATGTAAAATATATTTATGATGGTCATGAGGTGGCTGTACACACTTTGACCCATCCGAATCTGACCACTTTAGATGAAGCAGAGATTATTCGACAGGTAGAACAAGATCGTATGAAACTATCGGAACTCGTCGGATATGAAGTGGTGGGCATGGCTTATCCTTGTGGCGGAATCAATAACGATGACAGAGTGGCAGAGATTATAAAAAATAATACAGGGGTTCGATATAGTCGCACGATTACAAACACAGATAGTTTTGAGATGCAGAAGAATCTGTATCGTTTTAATCCGAATGTGTATCATATTTTGGAGTATGATAGATTAATGAAAATGGGAGAAGCCTTTGTTTCATTAAAAGCAGAAACCCCACAGATTTTCTATATTTGGGGACATTCCTATGAGATGGATTATCGACCTGATTACTGGAGTAAGTTGGAGGATTTCTTCGCATTAATAAGTAATAAGGATGATATTTTTTACGGAACAAACGCGGAAGTGCTATAAAAAATTTGACCATTTTTCCATATCTGCATATCATATATTATAATGTTTAGAGAATGGATGTGTAGAAGATGGATCATCGTTTGCCGTACTACATGGCATACCCGATGCCGTTTCAATACGATGACGACAGGGTAGAGCGTCTGGATTTGGATTATATGAAAAGTATGTATCCGCAGTTGGCAAAAAAAATATTGCCTCTTGTGGAGGAGGAATGCGACAGAATGTGTTATCATGGTAGCATGATTTATGACGAATATCCGGATCAACTTCAAATTCGTTTGATGTGTAGACGCGTATATGATAAAGTAAAAGAGATGGAAGATATAGAAGACACCAACCTAAAAGAGATGATTCAACTCATGGTGTTCCATGAGATCTTCCGATGCAGATGCGAACATCGAAAGAAGAGAAGAAAGTTTTATTTGTAAATCGTTTTCGTGCATCAGAAAGGCAGAGTACATATGAAAAACATTATTTTTATCGGCATGCCGGCATCAGGAAAAAGCACAGTAGGAGTCGTGATTGCAAAACGTCTGGGATATGACTTTATTGATACGGATTTACTGATTCAAAAACAGGAGAATCGTCTTTTGAAAGAGATTATTGCAGATGTGGGAAATGAGGGATTTCTTGCAATTGAGAATCAGGTGAATCGGGAAGTGGAAGCGGAGCATGCTGTGATTTCTCCGGGAGGCAGTGTAATCTATTGCAAGGAAGCTATGGAGCATTTTAAGACAATCGGGACAGTGGTCTATCTGCAGGTGTCTTTTGAGACAATTAACAGACGAATCAGCAATGCCAAGAATCGTGGAGTGGTGCTAAAAGAAGGGCAGACATTGCGAGATTTGTATGAGGAAAGAACAAAATTGTTTGAGAAATATGCGGATTATATTGTTTCTGAAGAGGGGCTTAGTTTGGAGGAAACCATAGACAAAGTATTAGAGTTGTTTGAGAAGTAGGAGGTGTTAAACCTCCTCTTTTGTATTACTATGCAAGAAACACTTTTACAAACGACTATTTTGTGATATAATGTCAAGGTGGTGTGAATACACTTGTAGAATTAAGACTAATTTTTGACAGAAATAGATTATGAAACCGTGATAGAGGTGTAGAATGGAACAATATATTATTAAGGGTGGTTCGCCACTGGTAGGAGAGGTTGAGATCGGTGGAGCGAAGAATGCTGCACTTGCTATTTTGTCAGCAGCAATTATGACTGATGAGACCGTTACAATCGATAATCTTCCTGATGTGAATGACATCAATGTATTGTTAGAGGCGATTAGTGGAATCGGTGCATGCGTACAGCGTATAGACCGCCATACCGTTCGTATTAACGGTTCCGGTGTGGGCGATTTTAGCATCGAGTATGATTATATTAAGAAAATTCGTGCTTCCTATTATTTATTAGGAGCCTTACTTGGAAAATATCATAAGGCAGAAGTGGCACTTCCGGGAGGATGCAATATCGGAAGCAGACCGATTGACCAACATCTGAAAGGATTTAGGGCACTTGGAGCTGAGGTGGACATTGAATACGGAAAGATTGTTGCAGAAGCTGAAAGGTTAAAAGGAACGCATCTGTATTTTGACGTGGTATCTGTAGGAGCAACCATTAACGTCATGATGGCAGCTGCTATGGCAGAAGGAACTACTATTTTGGAAAACGTTGCTAAGGAGCCACACGTGGTAGACGTAGCCAACTTCTTAAATAGTATGGGAGCTAATATCAGAGGTGCCGGTACAGATGTTATTAAGATTAAAGGGGTAGAGAAGCTTCACAAAACAGAGTATTCCATTATCCCAGACCAGATTGAAGCAGGAACATTTATGTTTGCAGCAGCAGCTACAAAAGGTGATGTGACCGTCATGAATGTAATTCCAAAGCATTTGGAAGCGACTATTGCCAAATTAGTGGAAATTGGCTGTGAAGTAGAAGAGTTTGACGATGCAGTCCGGGTAGTTGCAAAGGGAAGACTTAAGAGCACACATGTAAAGACACTTCCTTATCCTGGTTATCCAACAGATATGCAACCACAGATTGGTGTGGCACTTGCTCTGGCAGATGGTACCAGTATTATCACAGAAAGTATTTTCGAAAATCGTTTTAAATACTTGGATGAACTTGCACGCATGGGCGCAGTGATTAAGGTAGAAGGTAATTCGGCAACCATAGAAGGGGTTGAAAAGTTGTCTAGTGCAAGAGTCAGTGCACCTGACCTTCGAGCAGGCGCAGCCCTCTGTATTGCAGGTTTGGCCACAGAAGGAATCACGATTGTAGATGATATTGTATATATTCAAAGAGGATACGAGAGATTTGAAGAAAAGCTCCGTAGTCTAGGTGGAATGATTGAGCGTGTATCCAGTGAAAAAGAGATACAAAAATTTAAATTAAAAGTAGGCTAAAGAGAGTTGGTTAGGTGGGTGCAGTAGTACCCACCTTTTTATAACATGATCTGACAGAAAGGAGAGAACCATGCATATACTTACAAAACTCATTCGGGACGATATGAAACCTGCCTTGGGAGTAACAGAACCGGGAGCAATTGCATTTGCAGTAGCTACAGCAAGAGAACACGTGGAAGGTGAGATACAGGAAGTATTGGTTTCTCTGAATTCCGGTATGTATAAAAATGCCTTTACATGTGGTATTCCCAATTCCAACGAAGTGGGAAATGTGTTTGCGGCGGCTCTCGGTGCGGTTGCTGGGAATGCGAAGAAGGGACTGGAATCTCTGGAAGATGTAACGGAAGAGGATAATAAAAAAGCAGCTGAATTGGTTGCACAGGGTAAAGTAAAGGTGGTATTAGACCACATTGGTTCTGAGATCACTATTGATGCAAAGGTGAAGACAGAGCAAGCAGAATGTCTTGTAAAGATTGCAGGAACTCACACAGATATTTACCATATGGAAAAGAATGGTTCCATTCTTTTTGAGAAAGAGCGAAAAGAGCAGGAGAACACAGAAGAACATTTGATTCATCAATATACGTTGAAGCAACTGCTGGGTTACATAGAAGAAGTGGATGCAAGGGAAATCGTTTTTATTCGAGATGCCTTTACTATGAACATGGAACTTCTGGAGGAAGGACTTCAGTCTCCTAAAACAACATTTGGACCATTATTGAAAAAAGAAAATGATGGAAAACTGATATCTAACAATGAGCTTAGAACGGCACAGCTTCTTTGTAATGGAGCCATTGAGGCCAGAGTGCTTGGCCTGAATAAACCTGCAATGAGTATTACCGGAAGTGGAGCCCATGGAATTATTGCCACGTTGCCTCTTTTTGCATATCAACAGATTCATAAGGAAGAGGTTGGAGAGGATAAACTCCTTCGAGCTACTGCATTAAGTTATCTAATCACCATGTATATCAAAGAGTATTCGGGAAGACTTTCTGCTTTTTGTGGTTGCGGAATTGCAGCCGGAACAGGTATGGCATGCGGCCTTTGTTATTTGAAAGGTGGTCAGATAGATGATATTACCAGAACCATTTGCAATATGGCATCGGGCATTACCGGTATGATTTGTGATGGTGGGAATCAAGGATGTACCATGAAAGGTGTGGTGGCGGTGGATGCTGCGTTCCGTGCAGTATCCATGGCAATGAATGGCGTGTCAGTTGATTCGGTGCATGGTATCAATGGGAAGACTCCGGAGGATACCATGAAGCATATGGGGCAGATTGCATCCCCAGGTATGACGGCTACAGAAGAGACAATTGTAGAAATCATGCAGGAGAAATAAAGAATGCCGGAATGAACCGGCAAGATGAGGTGTAACATGGAAAACAACATGGAGAATAATATAGAAAAAAAAGATGAAAAGAGACATCACCGTGGAAGACGTCAAAAAAGGACGCCTCGTCAGATGCTATCCAATTTGATGCTTGTAATTGCAGTTGGTGTTTTTCTTTTTTCCGGATATAAGTTGTTTGGAATTTTCTCGGAATACCATAAGGGTGCAAGTGAATACGATTCCATTCAAAAAATTGCATTGGGTCAGACTGCACCAAGTGTGACAGAAGATGATTTGCCAAAAGAGTTTGTTGTAGACTTTGATAAATTGAAGGAAATGAACCCTGAGGTGGTGGGCTGGATTCGTTTTGATGAACCATCTCAAATCAGCTATCCGGTGGTGCAAGGGCCGGATAATGATAAGTATCTCAATACCACATTTGAAGGGAAGCGAAACTCTGCCGGGGCGCTGTTTGTGGATAAGGATAATCAGGCAGATTTCAGCGATGAAAACACCTTTATTTATGGTCATAATATGAAGAATGGTTCTATGTTCGGACAGCTTCGGAAATATAAGACTAAGTCTTTCTGTGAAGAGAATCCGTATTTTTACATCTATACACCAGATGGAAAGGTATCCACATATCAGGTGTTTTCTGTGTGTATTGTAAAGGATATTTCAAGAAGTTACGTAAAACAGTACTCCGATGCAGAGGATTTTCAGGATTATATTGATTATATCCGCGGTATCTCACGATACAGCGTAGATGTGGAAGTGACCGGAGAGTCTCAGGTTGTGAGCCTCTCTACATGTACCAATGTGAGCGATGATGAAAGGCTTTTGGTGCACGGCGTGAAGGTGAATGAAAAGATGGCTGAGGAAGCAACTTCCAGCAGTGAGGCCGATGTGGTAGAAGAATAGATTGCATGAAGGTAGAGGTTTAGGAAAATGGCAGATATTTATGAGGTTGGGGATATTGTAAAGATGAAAAAGAAGCATCCTTGTGGCAGTTTTGAGTGGGAGATTTTGCGTGTGGGCGCAGATTTTCGCTTGAAGTGCATGGGGTGTGGTCATCAGATTATGATTGCCAGAAAGTTGGTTGAGAAAAACACAAAGGAATTGAGAAAAACCACTTGCAATCTGTAACACTCTATGTTACAATACCAAATTGTGATATATTATTTTATTCCTTGTTCCTAACGAGAGATTAGGGACCAGAGACCATAAGGAGGTGCAAACGACATGAACAAATATGAATTAGCAGTTGTTGTCAATGCAAAAATCGAAGACGACGCTAGAGCAGCTGTCATCGAAAAGGTACAAGCTTACATTACTCGTTTCGGTGGTACAGTAACTAACGTTGATGAATGGGGTAAGAGAAAATTAGCTTACGAAATTCAAAAGATGAGAGAAGGATTTTACTACTTCATCACTTTCGAATCTGAAGCAACAGCTCCAGCTGAGATCGAATCTAGACTTCGTATCATGGACAACGTAATCAGATTTTTATGCGTAAAACAAGAAGCATAAGATAAGTAGAAAAGAGGAAATCGTATGAATAAAGTAATTTTAATGGGACGCTTAACAAGAGATCCTGAAGTTAGATACTCACAAGGTGAAAATGCAAGTGCAGTTGCTAGATACACATTAGCAGTTGACCGTCGTTTCAGACGTGAAGGCGATGCGCAGACAGCAGATTTTATTAACTGTGTTGCATTTGGCAAATCTGCAGAATTTGCTGAGAGATATTTGCGCCAAGGAACAAAGATTGTAGTAACTGGACGTATTCAGACCGGAAGCTATACAAACAGAGATGGCGTAAAGGTTTACACAACTGATGTTGTGGTAGAAGACCAAGAATTTGCAGAAAGCAAGGCGGCCAGTGGTTCATCTAACAGCAGTTATCAAGCAAGTCCTGCACCATCACCAAGTGCAGATATCGGCGATGGCTTCATGAATATTCCAGACGGAATCGATGAAGAATTACCATTCAGCTAAGACGATTGATTGTGTAGTAGTAAGAATATAGGAGGTATTGACAAATGGCTTTTGATAAAGGTAACAAAGCTGATTCTCCAATGAAGAGAAGAGGCGGACGCAGAAGAAAAAAAGTTTGTGTATTCTGCGGTAGTGAAAATAACCAAATCGATTACAAAGATGTGGCAAAATTAAGAAAATATGTTTCTGAAAGAGGAAAAATTCTTCCAAGAAGAATTACTGGAAACTGTGCAAAACATCAAAGAGCTCTTACAGTGGCTATCAAGAGAGCAAGACATCTTGCTTTGATGCCATACGTGCAAGACTAATTTTAAAACACAAAATAGGACCAACTATCCGAGCAATGGGTAGTTGGTCCTTTGTTATTTGAATACTATTTTACGGACTATCCTTTTCCACAATCGCCTTAATGGACGATACATAATCAGAAGGTGTCATACCCGTAATCTTTTTGAATTGTCTTGAGAAGTAATGGATGGAGGAGTACCCTAACTGTTCGGAAATTTGGGTAAAATTAAGCCGTCCAATACGAATCATGTGTTTTGCAGTGTCGATTTTCATCCTTGAGAAGAATTCGATGACACTCACACCTGCTTCTTGTTGGAATATTTTCTGTAATTGGGTACGTCCTATCATATTGTCTCTGCAAATTTGTTCAATGGTGAGATGGTCATGCATGTTTGTTTCCATATATTCTACAACTCGTTTGAACACATCTGCCCCACTTTTTAGTGCTGGAAATCCGGAGGTTTGTTGCTGGGCAACCATGGACCTACGTATAAGATGTAGCAAAAAGTGTTCTAAATTAATTTTAATAAGTTGTGTTGTTCCCAGTGGTACATCTTCTTTTTGAACCATTTCCTGCAGATATGGGTCGTCTAAAGGAGAGGCAAAGAGATTCCGAGCTTCCTTTAGAATGTCAGCAAGAAACGAACGTTCACGCTCGTCGATTTTTAATACGCGTCCCCGGAAAAAGTCCATGAGAGGACTATTGCATTGGAAGGAGATCACAACCAGGTTTGGGGCAGTTTGACCGTAGGTTGAAACTTTGTGGAATTCGTTTGGCTGGTGGAATGCGATTTCATTCTTGTGCAAAACAAGTTCTTTTTCATCCATGGAAATTGTGACCGTACCTTTGTCTACACAGATAAACTCCCAAAAGTCATGAGATTCTCCTTCAAAAAGGAAATTTTGTGTGTATTCAAAATAATGAATCGTAAATAGGGCATCAATTACAATGCTGCTGTCTAATTCGTGTTTAATATAAGACATAAATTTCCTCCTGTTTTCCTGAGTTTCTACGATTAAAAATTTCCCTAAAATATATCATAACTCAAGTTTCTGAAAAAATCAACAAAAAAAGTCAATAGTGCAAATGTCTCTTCTAATTATGCAAAGATTTTTATTTGTTTCTGTAATATAATAATCTATTATAGTGTGCAGTTTTGAGAATGAATGCGAAATATGGAGGAAAATAAAATGAAAAAACCAGTACTAGTGATTATGGCAGCCGGTATGGGAAGCCGCTATGGGGGATTAAAGCAAATTGATCCAATTGATGAACAAGGACATATCATTATGGACTTTTCCATTTTCGATGCAAAGAGAGCAGGATTTGAGAAAGTTGTATTTATTATTAAAAAAGAAAATGAAGCAGATTTTAAGGAAGCCATTGGAAAACGTATGGAAGCTGTTATGGATGTGGAATATGTATTCCAGGATTTACATAATATTCCAGAGGGGTTTGCAGTTCCGGAGGAACGTGTAAAACCTTGGGGAACAGCACATGCTATTTTGAGTGCAATTGACGTAGTGGATGGACCATTTGCAGTTATCAATGCAGATGACTATTATGGAAGAGATGCGTTCCAAAAGATTTTTGATTTTTTATCTACCCATGAAGATGACGACAAGTATCGTTACACCATGGTTGGTTACAGATTGGAAAACACATTGACTGAAAATGGACATGTGGCTCGTGGTATCTGTACATTGGATGAAAAGAATCACTTGGTAAAAGTCGTAGAGCGTACCCGTATTGAAAAGAGGGGGGATGGTGCTGCATTTACAGAAGATGACGGAGAAACTTGGGAAGAACTTCCGATGGATGCTGTGGTTTCCATGAATATGTGGGGATTCTCTGCAAGCTTCTTACAGGAAATAAAAAAAGGTTTCGCCGCATTTTTAGAAGAAGGACTTAAGAAGAACCCATTAAAATGTGAGTATTATCTTCCAGCAGTAGTGACCAGATTATTAGAAGAAAATCGTGCAACAGTATCTGTCCTCACATCGAAGGATAAATGGTATGGTGTTACATATAAGGAAGACAAAGCAGTTGTTATGGCAGCCATTCAAGGTATGAAAGACGATGGAGTATATCCAGAACAAGTTTGGTGCGGAAGAAGCGAAGCTCTGATTGGATTCCAATTGGATGGTATGGTGATGAAAGCAGTACGCTACGGAAGCGGCCACATTAACGATACTTTCTTGATGACACTTCGCGAAGATGATGAGACAGAAGGACGTGTGATTCTGCAACGTATGAATAAGAGCATTTTCACTAAGCCGGTAGAACTGATGGAAAACATTATGGGTGTTACCTCTTTCTTACGTGAGAGAATCATTGAAAATGGTGGAGATCCGGATAGAGAGACTTTAAATGTAATTCCTACGAAAGATGGAAAGCCATATTTCATCGATTCAGAGGGCGAATACTGGAGATGTTATAAGTTTATTGAGGATGCAACAAGCTATGATCAGGTGGAGAATCCGGAGGATTTCTATGAGAGTGCAGTGGCTTTTGGTAATTTCCAAAGACTTCTTGCTGATTATCCGGCCGCAACACTTCATGAAACAATTAAGGGATTCCATGATACAAAAGCACGTTTTGAGGTGTTTAAAAAAGCGGTTGCTGACGATGTGTGTGGACGAGCTGCTTCTGTAAAGGAAGAGATTGATTTCTATCTTTCTCATGAGGATGTGGCAAATGTATTCGGAGATTTGCTTGAAAAGGGTGAATTGCCACTTCGTGTGACACATAACGATACAAAATTGAATAATATTATGATTGATAACGAAACACATAAGGGTATCTGTGTTATTGATTTGGATACGGTTATGCCAGGTCTTGCAATGAACGACTTTGGTGATTCCATTCGTTTTGGTGCAAGCACAGCTGCAGAGGATGAAAAGGATCTGGATAAAGTATGGTGTGATATGGATTTATTTGACGTATATACCAAGGGCTTTATTGAAGGCTGCGCCGGCAGACTGACCGAAAAAGAAATCGAACTTCTTCCAATGGGAGCAAAAGTTATGACTTATGAATGTGGTATGAGATTCCTTACAGATTATCTGCAGGGAGATACTTATTTTAAGATTCATAGAGAGGGCCATAACCTTGACAGAGCACGTACACAGATGAAATTGGTTCAAGATATGGAAGCAAAATGGGATATCATGAATCAGATTGTTAAAAAATATAATGTTTAATAAAGGACGATAGGGAGGCAATCGTTATGAGAATTTTAGTGACAGGTGGAGCAGGTTATATCGGTAGCCATACATGTATTGAATTAATTAACGCAGGCTATGATATTGTTGTATTGGATAATTTATGTAATTCCAGCAAAGAATCTCTAAAGAGAGTGGAAAAGATTGTTGGAAGAGAAATTAAATTTTACGAGGCAGATATTCGTGATGCCAAGGCAATGAAACACATTTTTGATACCGAAGAGATTGACGCAGTCATCCATTTCGCAGGATTAAAAGCGGTGGGTGAATCGGTTGCCAAGCCATTAGAGTACTATGATAACAATATCAATGGAACATTGGTGCTTTGTGATGCCATGAGAAATGCAGGGGTGAAGAACCTTATTTTCAGTTCTTCTGCTACTGTATATGGTGATCCTGCATTTATTCCGATTACGGAGGAATGTCCAAAGGGTCAGTGTACCAATCCATATGGCTGGACAAAATCTATGTTGGAACAGATTTTAACTGATTTCCATACAGCAGATCCAGAATGGAATGTGGTACTACTTCGCTACTTTAATCCGGTTGGAGCTCACAAGAGCGGAACCATCGGAGAGGATCCAAAGGGGATTCCGAATAACTTGATGCCATATATTACACAGGTAGCCGTTGGAAAGCGCGAATTCCTCGGCGTATTTGGTAATGACTATGATACACATGATGGTACCGGTGTGCGTGACTATATCCACGTGGTAGACCTTGCAGATGGTCATGTGAAGGCGCTTAAGAAGATTGAAGAAAAAGCAGGTGTTTGTGTTTATAATCTTGGTACAGGAAATGGATATTCTGTATTGGATATGGTAAAAGCATTTAGTAAGGCTTGTGGAAAAGACCTTCCATATAAGATTTTAGACAGAAGACCGGGAGATATTGCAACCTGCTATGCAGATCCTGCAAAAGCAAAAGCAGAGCTTGGCTGGGAAGCAAAGAGAGGCTTAGAGGAAATGTGTGAAGACTCTTGGAGATGGCAGTCAAATAATCCAAACGGGTATGGAGTATAGCACATGTTTCCCAATTGTGAGGGTAGTAAAATGAAAAATGATGTACGTTTCAAAGGACCTTTGAAATTATATATGCAGTGGCCGCTACTTATGGCGATTTTGCTGTCTGCTGTTACCATATGGGTGTTTACCATTGATAAGCATGTAGGATTGGTGCTAGGTGTGTCTGTGGCGATTTATATCGTTGCTGTGACCATTCTCTACTCCTACAACAAGTCATTGATTATGACAGGATTAGTGGACTTTGCAGCCCAGTATGGATTGGTACAAAACGTATTGTTGAAAGATTTATCCATTCCATATGCAATCATGCTCAGTGACGGGAAGATTGTGTGGGTGAATGATAGTTTTGAAAAATTATTTAAGAATGAAATAGTAGTCGGTCGATATTTAAGCAATTATATTCAGGAATTGAATCGTGGTATTTTTCCGAAAGAAGAAGGCGACAAGGCTGAACTGGAAGTGGTTTACGAAGAACGGGATTACCGTGTCAAACTTTCCAGGGTGGAAGTAAAAGAGTTTCGGGATGCTGATAATATGTTCCGTCTTCCAAACAAAAAGGAATATTTTGTTGCAGTTTCTTTAAGTGATATTACGGAATTGAAGCGATATATTCGGGAAAATGAAGAACAAAGATTGGTTTCTGGGTTGATTTACATTGACAATTATGAAGAAGTCATGGAAAGCGTGGAAGAAGTGCGCCAGTCACTATTGGTGGCTTTGATTGACCGAAAGATTAACCAGTACTTGACAAGCTGTGATGGTCTTGTCAAGAAGATGGAAAAAGATAAGTATTTCTTTGTTGTAAAACAACATTATTTCAAGGAAATGGAAAAGAATAAATTCTCTATTTTAGAGGATGCAAAAAGTGTAAATATTGGAAATACCATGCCGGTAACACTGAGTATTGGTATGGGTATTTCTGAAGACACCTATGCGCATAGTTATAACTTTGCCCGTGTAGCCATTGATTTGGCGCTTGCACGTGGTGGCGACCAGGCAGTTGTAAAACAGGGAAAGACCATTACTTATTATGGTGGCAAGAGGGAGCAGACTTCCAAGAATACCAGAGTAAAGGCTCGTGTAAAAGCAGAGGCTCTTCGTGAGTTTATGATGGCCAAGGACCAGATTATTGTCATGGGACATCGTATTGCAGATGTGGATTCCTTTGGTGCGGCTGTGGGTATTTACCGTGCGGCAAAAGTCATGGAAAAGAAAGCGTATATTGTGTTGAACGATATTACATCATCGGTTCGCCCATTTTATCAGGCATTCTGTGACAGTGTGTCCTATCCGGATGATATGTTTATTAAATCGTCGGAAGTACCGGGCGTGATGACAGAGAACACCATGGTGGTTGTGGTTGATACTAACAAGCCGGAACTTACAGAGTGTCCGGAACTGCTTAAGATGGCGAAAACCATTGTAGTGTTTGACCATCACAGACAGGGCAACGATGTGATTGAGAACACAATTTTATCTTATATTGAACCGTATGCATCTTCTGCTTGCGAAATGGTAGCAGAGGTATTGCAATATATTGCAGATAATATTAAGATAACAAGTATTGAAGCAAACAGTATGTATGCAGGCATTATGATAGACACCAACAATTTTATGAATCGTACCGGCGTGAGAACATTTGAAGCAGCGGCATTTCTTCGTCGTTGTGGTGCCGATATTACTCATGTAAGAAAGATTTTCAGAGACGATTTAGAAAGTTATCGTGTGAAAGCGGAGATTGTAGGAAATGCGGAAGTATTTCATGACGAATACGCAATTGCACAGTGTACAGATGAGAAGATTGAAAGCCCGACAATTATTGGGGCTCAGGCTGCCAATGAACTGCTTAACATTAATGGAATCAAAGCATCCTTTGTTTTGACAGAATATTATGGTAAGATTTATGTCAGTGCCAGAGCCATAGATGAGGTGAATGTGCAAATCATCATGGAACGTCTGGGCGGCGGTGGTCATATGAATACTGCAGGTGCTCAGTTCCAGCACACAGATATGGAGGAAGCAATCGCTAATCTAAAAGAAGTCATTGATGAGATGATTGCAGAGGGAGATATTTAGCATGAAGGTTATTTTATTAGAAGACGTAAAAGCACTTGGTAAAAAGGGCGAAATCGTAAATGTAAGCGATGGCTATGCAAGAAATTGCATTTTACCAAAGAAGTTAGGTTTAGAGGCAACCAGCAAGAATTTGAATGATTTAAAACTAAAGAAGGCAAATGAAGCTAAGGTTGCGCAGGAGCAATTGGAAGAAGCCCAGGCACTTGGAAAGAAAATCGAAGCCAGCAAAGTGGAGCTTGCAATCAAGGTTGGAGAGGGCGGAAGAGCCTTTGGCTCAGTGTCTTCCAAAGAGATTGCGGCAGCCGTGAAAGAACAAATGGGATATGATATCGATAAGAAGAAAATTCAACTTAAGGATGCTATTAAAACTTTGGGAACTCACGCAGTTCCAGTGAAGTTGCATCAAAAAGTTACAGTGGATTTAAAGGTAATTGTAAGAGAAGCTTAGGAGGCTATACATCATGGATGAAGCACTCATTAAAAGAGTACTACCACATAGCATAGAAGCAGAACAGGCAGTCGTAGGGGCCATGCTTATGGATCGGGATGCGATTCTGACTTCCTCGGAAATCATTTGCGGCGAAGATTTTTACCAGTCTGCATACGGAGTGATTTTCGATGCAATTGTAGAGATCTATAACGAAGGGAAGCCGGTGGATTTGATTACGTTGCAGGAGCGCCTAAAGGAAAGGGACGTGCCGGCTGAGATTAGCAGTTTGGAATTTGTACGAGATTTGGTAACGGCAGTTCCAACCTCTGCAAATGTAAAATACTATGCGGAGATTGTTTCGGAAAAATCGATGCTGCGTCGTTTGATTAAGCTCAACGACGACATTTCGAATATGTGTTATCTGGGCAAAGAACCTATGGAAGCAGTATTGGAGACCACAGAGAAAAAGGTTTTTGAGCTGGTACAGAAGAGAAACACAGGAGATTTTGTTCCGATTAAAGATGTGGTGCTTAGTGCACTTGAAAAAATTGAATTGGCGTCAAAAACCAGTGGAAGTGTAACGGGCATTCCTACAGGATTTTTGGATTTGGATTATAAGATGGCAGGATTGCAGCCGTCGGACTTGATTTTGGTTGCGGCCAGACCTTCTATGGGAAAGACTGCGTTTGTACTGAATATCGCCCAACACGTGGCATTTAAAGCGAAGAAATCCGTTGCGATTTTCAGTTTGGAAATGTCAAAGGAGCAGCTGGTGAACCGTCTGTTTTCTCTGGAATCTCAAGTAGATGCGCAGTCATTGCGTACGGGTAATCTGAAAGATTCTGATTGGGAAAAATTGATTGAAGGCGCAGGAACCATAGGGCGTTCTAAATTGATCATCGATGACACTCCTGGTATCTCTATTTCTGAACTTCGTTCAAAATGTCGTAAATATAAATTAGAACAGGGAT
>JAZQBW010000110.1:0-15532 GCA_045545895.1 Faecalimonas sp. | reverse complement strand
AATTCTATATTCTTGTTGTCTTGTAATTTACCCCAAACGGTATCAAATTTATGAATTTTCCCCATGATATTCTTGCCTTTTCCGTCATTTTGCCCATTTCGGTAATATCAGTATAGCATTTCCGTATTTTCGTTAATATCGCATGATTGTTTTGTTTTTGTCAGTTATTGCTCTCTTTGTTGTAATTTATGGAAAAGTATTTTATAATTTTAGTAATTATAGAAAGGAGAGATTTATGGAACGACAATTTACCATTATTTCCTTAGACAATCCCAATACCAATTTTCAATGTCGCTCTTATGAAAGATTTCACTATGAAAAGAATTTCATTGGTAATGAACATATGCATCCTTTTGCAGAGATCTTTTTTGTCACAGAGGGCAAGGGATTTTTTCACTTGAAAAATAAGAAAGTTCCAATTCAACGCGGCACGATTGTAATCAACAACCGAGACGTTGCACACACAGAGTCCTCTCATCCGAATTCTGAATTGGAATATGCTGTATTGTGCGTAGATGATCTAATGATTCAATCTCAGAAGAGCATTCATGAGCAGACCTTTTTCTTTGATTTTAGTAAAGAGTATGAAACTATATTTGACTTTATCCGTGAAATTGAATGGGAGTGGATGATAAGAGAACAGTTTTGGCAATGCGCCCTACACACCTATTTCAACGAGTATATCATCTATATACTCCGAAAATCCAACCTGTTCGGTATGAATATTCCATCAAAATCGAGCGCAAACCCACTATCCAAGGTGCACATACATCTGACTTCCCGTTATGCTGACGATATTTCCTTGGATAAACTGGCAGACATGTTCTGTATGAATAAGTATTATCTCTCTCACAGTTTCAAAAAAATCTACGGCGAGACTGTCATGCAGACATTACATCATATCCGATGTGAAAAAGCACGAGATATGCTGCAAAACACGGACTACACCATCGGCCAAGTTGCCATTGGAGTAGGATATAATTCTTCTTCACATTTTGCTAAAATATATGGAAAGATTTATGGTGAGACACCAACCGAAACAAGACAGAACTTCATAAAATCGCCGAAATAAAAAAAATTGGGGGCTATTGCAATAGCCCCATTTTAAAAGTCCTATTATTGAATATCATATACGGAACGTAGACGAATGTTCTTCGCAGTCCCTTCTAACACCTTCACGGTCTTACTTCCTGCATTCATATCAAAGTAGTTATCACTAAGTATAAAATCGCAATCCGGTGAGTCGATCTCCACATAGGATGCGTATGCATTGGCATACACTGTAATCTCATCATCGTTTATCTCATAAGAAAGCTCCGGATTCTTGAAGTTAAAGTATTTTGGCACAGTAAAAAGTACGGTTCCCTCTGATACTGTCTTTCCATTCATTAAGAATGCAAAACTCATGTAGTTGTTGTCTACATCTGTGTGTTCAAAATCCATCTCATCAAGCCATACAGAAGTAAACGCCGGAACCTGCAACTCCTTCTGTCCCTCTTGCAAAATCTCTCCATTGTTATTGCGAAGCGCCCACACAACCACACCGTTTGCGTCACTACGGGTTTCGTTGGTCACACAGAGTTGCGCCTTGGTTTCATAAGTCACACTTGGATGTAAGGTTGGAAAGAATCTGGTTGACTTTTCTCCCGTCTCCTTGCAACTAATCATGATTGGATTGTAAAAACGCTTTGCCACGTAGTGAAGAGCTTTTAGTCTTCCGTAGTAATCAATACTTGACCAAGAAGCTGTTGGCCAGATGTCATTTAACTGCCAGTAAAGTGTTCCCATACATCTTCCACGATGTCTTCGAAGGTGCTCTACCCCATAGCGCATTGCCTCTGCCTGCAAAAGCTGTGATGCATAGAATAAGGTTCCGAAATCTCTTGGATACTTGTAAGTCTGAGACAGGTAATTCAAAATCTTCCCATTTGCCTCCCCATTTCTCTGATGCATCTCCATCACACGACTGAAAATATTACGATCCTCTTCTTCTGTGAATGCATTGATTGTCTTCTCACAAGGGAAGGATTGAAAACCAAATTCACTTAAATAACGGAAATATTTATTACGGTAATCTGTGAATGGCTTTTCTCCATGCCATACATCCCAGTAATGAGCATCTCCGTAGTTCTCATTTCGAGGATCTACAAAATGTCCACAAGTAGTTGGGGAAGAAGGAATGTATGGAATATATGGACAAAGTTCTGCCATCGCCTCCGGCATCATCTCTTCATAGAGATAGAGATACATCTCTACCATCACTTTATCCTTACCAGCCTCACCATATGCAAACATTTCTTCCACTTCATTGTTACCACTGATTAATGCTAAAGACGCATGATGTCTCATTCGCTTGAGATTATCAAAGACTTCCGCTTTCATACTTGCTTTCATCTCAGGTGTATTGGTAACAGTGACGCATGCCACCATCATATCTTCGAATACAACGATTCCAAGCTCATCACAAGCGTCGAAGAAAAAATCCTGAGGATATACTCCACCGCCCCAGATACGAATTGCATTAAAATTGCTGTCCCTGCATTGCTTAATAAGTTTGTAAGTACGCTCCGGTGTGATACGGGACAAAATATTGTCTTCCGGAATGTAATCAGCACCCATAGCAAAAAAACGTACTCCGTTGACTTCATGACAGAAACATTCGCCATATTTGTCTTTTTCACGAATCAGTTTCAGGGTACGAAGACCGATTCTCTTTGACTGGATATCTGCTTCTTTTCCACCGGCCACTTTATCAATCACACGCGCCTCCACTGTATAGAGTGGTTGCTCACCTAAGCCATTTGGCCACCAAAGCTGAGGATTTTTAATCTCTGTTTCTTCATTTGCAGGAATCTCACAAGACTCCCCATTTGGTGCGATAATGGTAACGAGGACTTCTACATCTTCCTTTTTATCTGTCTCAACATACGGAGTCACATATACATTTCCGTCCTCATGTCTTTGCACGATATGAAAATCAGTAATTCTTGCGCTATCTAATACAAGAAGTTCAATACTCTTCCAGATACCTGCATCTGGAAGCCTTGGACCCCAGTCCCAACCAAACATACAGTGCGCTTTTCTGAGATACCCTGCTCCCTCCGTACAGTGCCATGGTTGATGTTCCCATTTCCCTTTCTGTTTCTCTCGAATATAAGGATCTGCCGGCTGAAAGACGATACGAATCTCATTTTCTCCCGCCTTCAATAATTCTGTTACATCAAACTCATATGTACGATGCATATTGTCCGTATATGCCACATGTACATCATTGATATAGATATCGCAAAGGGTATCCAGTCCATCACAGTGGAGCAACACCCTATCTCCCGTCGGCAGAAAATCAAACTTTTTTGAGAAAGCAAACTCATTGTTTACAAGCTTTAATGCTTCCAACTCATTCATTCTGTAAAATGGATCTTCCATCAAATTATTAGCCAGCAAAAAAGAATATACCGAGCCCGGAATAGTTCCCTCGCATTCGTATCCTGCACCTGTCATACGCCAAATTCCATTCAAATCTAGTCTAGTCATTATCTATCCTCCTCTTTCTCATATTTTATGTCTGTATTGTATTTCACCCAATCTCCTTTATTGGGCAATGAATGAAAAACGGAAAGTATTTTCCCCTTTTCTTGGAATCTCACAATCCAGTGGCAATACCGGTCCACACGAATGTGAGCCCACACCACGCATAGCCAAATCAATGCATACGTTGACAAAATCATTTTTCTCTAATTCGAATGCATGCAATATCTCACACAGTTGCTTTGTTGTATATGGATTGACGGAGCATGAAAATGGTTTTTCTGCTGTCAACACAAACAAATCACTGATTTCTAGATATTGGCACCGATAGTGACTGCCGGATTCCTGTGGACGAATATAATGTTTGTCATAATTTTCATCAGCTGTGCTCTCATAGTACCCATATTCACAGGCAACATGCTTGTCCACATAACTCTCTGTCGGTCCATAACCAATATACGAAAAGTTTGCATATTTTTTATCTACACCCAACTCTATCCCCACTCTTGGCAATTCTTCGATATAATCTGCCAACTCATAGGAAATCTTCACATCCAGTGCATTTTCATTTACTTCGTAAATCAATTCAAATTGAAGTGCCGGAAGTAGACAATTTGCCGCCAACACCCCTTTAAACCTATATATTTTCTCGTCTTTTTCGAAAGACAATATCTGTGGTTTACATTCATTCAATCGATACCTTCCATTCCATTTTGGAAGCAAATTCCTATCATTATCTATATAGCGAATAATATTAAGGCGCATTGGAGTCATAAGAATTTCCTTACCGTCTGCTTTTAAAGATGTAAGTTCTCCGGTGTGTTCATTTACTTCAATCGTAATACGTTCTGCTTTTTTCCCGTCGTACGAAGGAACCTCTACATCAGACAGTTCCGAAGTAGTCTTGCCACTGTAAACTGCCTTCATTTCCAAAGCTGAGGACTTTAGTTTGCGATCCGGTGTCAGAATTCCGTCAATGCAAAAATTACCATCATGCTCTACTTCTCCAAAATCTCCACCATATAAAAATCCTTTTTCCGTCTTTATTCCATGGTCAGCCCATTCCCACACGAATGCCCCCATCATCTGCTCATTGTTATAAATCAAATCCCAATAGGCTGCAATATCTCCGGAACTATTCCCCATTGCATGAGTGTATTCACAAAGCACGCAAGGGCGTGTTTCTCCTGAAGTTAATACTTCCTGCAGATGCTCAAGAGATGGATACATCATGCTCCACATATCCACATATTCACTTCGATGATATTTTGCTTCCGCACCATTTAAACCTTCATAATGAATTGGTCTTGTATTATCTCGTTCTCTTATGTATGCTGCGCCTTCAAAAAATGCCTTTCCAAAAGAACTCTCGTTTCCAAGCGACCAGATAATTACACAAGAACGATTCTTATCTCTCTCTACAAGAGCTCGATGTCTGTCTGTAATCCCAGGAGTAAAAAAATCATTCTCCGCAAAAAACGACCAACTTTCGTCACTATGTTTTCCTTCGCAAACGCTTGCTCCGTGCATTTCCAAATCCGCTTCATCCATAACATATAGACCATACACATCGCATAGCAGATAAAACTCTGGGCTATTTGGATAATGAGATGTCCGTACTGCATTCACATACAATTCTTTCATCAATTGTATATCATGTACCATATCTTCTAGGCGAACCGTCGCCCCTGTTTCACAGTGAAAATCGTGTCGGTTTACCCCCTTTAACTTAACGGGTTGCCCATTGATTTTAAACACTTTCCCATCAATAGTAACTTGACGGAAACCAACTCGCTCCACAATCTTTTCTCCATTTGCACAAAGAGTTAGTGTATAAAGAAATGGTTCTTCCGCCGTCCATGTCTTTACATCCTTTATAATAATCTCAGCACTTTCCCCCACTGCAACACTTATTTCATTCTGCTCCATGGATAACAAAATAGAAATAGGGCTTTCATTACGAAAAATTAACACCCCATCTGCTCCATCTAAAATAGTCTCTATCTTATAATCTGTAATATGCTCCTTTGGTCTTTTTAGAAGATACACACTTCGAAAGATGCCGGAAAATCGAAATTTATCCTGACACTCGAGATAAGTAGAAACACACCATTTCAATACAAGTATGTCAATTGTATTTTCTCCGGAAACAATCAATTCTGTTATGTCGAACTCACTTGTCGCATGAGAAATCTGGGAATAACCCTTATACTCGCCATTAATATACAAATAAAAAGCGCTGTCCACTCCTTCTAGATTAAGGTAATAACTTTCCCCTTCTTCTTTTTCCAAATAGAAGTTGCGGCGGTAATGCCAACACGGATTATCATAAGGAAGATGTGGTAATGTTACAGGTATTGGGTATCTTGTGTTCAGATACTGTATACTGTCATACCCGTGCAATTGAACACATGAGGGAACTGGTATTGTAGTTTCCATGGTTTCTTTAAGTTCAAAATCTTCCACATGATTATGTTGTCTAATCTGCCACATCCCATCCAACGAAAAAAAACGGGAACTAGACGCCCGGTCAATAATCCCATATGTATTGCAAATATCATCTTGCAATGCAAAAGGAATATAATAACTTCTATGTGGTCTGGTTCCAATTCGCTCAAACTTTTGAAATTCCTTCATATTAACACACGCCTCCCATATTAATACTATTTGTATTAGTATAGCATTTTCTTGCAATTTATTATTGCTTTTTTTTAACATGTTATTGCTATTTTGCACCAAAAAATGTCTTTTCTATATTTTCCCTGCATACTTCTAACGCTACGGTTATATGGTTAATTTACCACCATTGACAAACTGACTCTTTAGGGATACAATACATGTAGATAGCTCTTTAGAGATAGTTGCAAGGAGAATGGTTATGAGTAAAATTGTTTTATATCACGGTTCAAACGGAAAAATTGAAAACCCACTTTTCGGCAAAGGCAAGGTTTATAACGATTATGGTCAGGGCTTTTATTGTACTGAACACATAGAGCTTGCAAAGGAATGGTCTTGTAATGAAGGGGTTGACGGCTTTGCGAACACATATGAGCTTGATACATCGGGTTTGAAAATTTTAAATTTATCTTCAGAAGAATATACCATTCTTCATTGGCTTGCACTGCTTATGGAAAATCGTCGTTTCCGCGTGTCAACTCCTGTTATGCGTAGGGGGGGACAGTGGTTGAAGGAACACTTTTTAATTGATATCAGCAAATATGATTTGATTATCGGTTATCGTGCAGATGACTCCTATTTTTCCTTCGCAAGAGCCTTTATAAGCAACGAAATATCTTTGAGCCAGTTAAACTATGCAATGCGTCTTGGCAAACTTGGAGAGCAATATGTTTTAAAAAGCGAAAAGGCATTCAACCAATTAGTGTTTAAATCTGCTGAATTGGCAGATAATACTATTTACTATGCTCGCAGAAAAATGAGAGATGATGAAGCTCGTACTGCTTTCTTCGCAGAACTCGAAAAAGAAGATGTTAACGGTATTTATATGAGAGATATTATCAAGGAGGAAATGACAAGTGATGATGTACGCTTACGATGAGATATACCTTAATGATGCTATGAGAAACCTTGGTGAAGCGTTTGATTATTCTGCAACCGTCTTGGATATCTCTATGGACGATTTTCTTGATATGTTTATTATAAGCGGTATTGCAAAACAATTTGCCAGTGGTGTTCCAAAGTTCGTATCTGGTCTTTCGGGAACAGAACTTGTATGGGAAGTTTTAAATCGTACAAAGAAAAACACTGCTTTGTCTGCACCACAGATAGAATACGACTATTCGCCTGAATATTGGTGCGGCTTTATACTTGCGTTCTATCAATGGAATACAGGAAAGAGCTTTAAGGAAATTAGAAAATATCTCCCTATGAGTGAAATTTATAAGTTATATCCTACCCTACACGAAGCGTCGGAGGAAAAGTTTGTTGATGTCGCAAACTCCATACTTGAACACAAAAAAATGCCAACAAAATTACAGACCGTGCGCAAGGCAATCGGACTTTCGCAAAAAGAGCTATCTGAAAAATCGGGGGTAACACTCCGAATGATTCAGCAATATGAACAAAGAGCAAAGGATATCAATAAGGCAACGGCAAGCAACTTGTTTGCATTAGCACATGCACTCGGTTGCGGGGCAGAGGATTTATTAGAATAACGGAAGGCGAAACAGGTAGAGCCTGCAGCCTCCTTCATTCGTCCAACATGACGATTAAGGAGATTGCAGTTCTCACCTAGCCAATGCACATAATCATATACGCTGGTAAAAACATGATTTTGTCTGTCCTCTTGAAATTTTTTGGATGAATCACATATGCCATATCAATTCTATCAGCAAATTTATCCATAAAACGTTCCAAAGAGGTGATACTATATCTATCGTTTGACTTTACTTCCACCGGTAAAATCTTATACCGTGTTTTGCTTTTGTTGGAGAGCAGAAAATCAATTTCAATATCATTTCGATGTTTTTCCTCATTGTAGTGCGTGTAAAAATAAAGTTTATGCCCCTTAGAAACCAATTCCTGCGCAACTGCATTTTCAAAAAACATACCTTCATTTACTGATAATCGTCCCAAAAGAAGCATTCGATATAACTCTTCCCTTTCAAGAGGACTTTCATCAAACGTATGACTCACCAAAAGACCGGTATCACCCATATAACATTTCACATATGTGCGATCCTCATTTAAAGACAATCCGACATTTGGATCCCCACAATTAAAACACTCATTAGCAATCATAGAGTCACTTAACCAAAAGAACGTGTCATGAAATTGTTCAAATGTAGATTGCTTTTCTATATCAGATAAAATTACTCTTTTTTCGTGTTTTGAGAGAAAACTTGGAATCTGATCAAACAAAGCCAAAACCTTTGATCTATATTTTCCATCTATTTTCATAATATCATTTCGATATAATTCTAAGATATCTCTTTTTTCCAAATCTGCTTTCTCAAAATTCCTCGCATTCTCTTTGTACTTCAACACACTCTTAGGCATTCCTCCTACAATCAGGAATTGTCTAAAGAGCATCATCGCCTTATGATGTAATTTATCCTCCAAAGGTACTTTTTTCTCAAAGCATGCTTTGATATAATCCACCATCGGTTTTTCGTCCAAAGCGATGCAAAATTCTTCAAAATCCATTGGATACATACTAATTTTTCTTTCTTCCGAAGGCAATGTAATATCTTGGACATTCTCCTTAATTGATATAAGTGACCCAGTTTCTATATAATCGTATCTTCCGTCCTTCACAAGTTTTTTGATAGATTGTCTTGCTTTTGGAAAACGCTGCACCTCATCAAATATAATCAAACTTTCTCTAGGATATAACGTCTTTTTATATTCTGTAGATAGGATTAAAAAGAATGTATCTAAATCATTCAAATAGTTTTGAAATGCTCCAATTACGCTATCACTCACATCATTAAAGTCGATTAGAATATATGATTTATACTCTTTTTTCCCAAATTCTTCTATAATAGTTGATTTTCCTATTCGTCTAGCGCCTTCTACTAATAATGCTTTTTCTCCTTGGGTTTCATTCTTCCACTCTAACAGCTGATTATAAATCTTTCTCCAAAACACCTTTGTTTCCATATCTCCACCTACGCTTTCAATAATACGCACCTTTTAATACATTGTTTTTTTATATAATACGCACATATATTATATGTCATTTTTTATATAATACGCAAGTGTTTTTGAAAAATTTGAAAAAAACCACTACGGATGTTACTCCATAATGGCCTCTCTGTATATGCGCTCTACTCACTAAAGAAATATGCTTCTACTCCCGCACACAGATAATGGTACACCGGCAGATGATATTCCTGCACCTTGTATGTCTCTGTCTCCGGAACCCTAATTGTCACATCAGACAGTTCTGACATCTTGCTTTCCCTCTCACCTGTCATGGCCAAGGTCTTGGCTCCCACGCACTTTGCCACTTCCAGGGCGTTTACCACGTTCTTGGAATTGCCGGATGTAGATAGACCAATTACCAAGTCCTCTGGTTTGGCATAGCCGTATACCAGCTGTGCATACATCATTTCTGGGTCCACATCATTGATAAATGCAGACAAGATTGCGCTCTGACTAGGCAGTGAAATTGCCGGAAGAGACCCTTGAAGACCTTTTCGCAAATGCTCCGGAATCCGTTCATCTGTAACTGGTCTCTTAAGCATAAAGCCTTTTAATAGTTCCCCTACGATGTGTTCACTATCAGAAGCACTGCCTCCATTTCCACAAATGAGAATCTTGCCACCCTTCTTGTAGGTGTCAATCATCATACCTAATGCCTTTTCAATATCTTCCTTACATACCTCTAACCCTGGATATCTTTCGTATAACATATTACTTACCTCCCATAGCTGCAACTGCTAAAGCCGCATAATCTCCAATATTTTCTTGAAGTGCTGCTGGAACAACCTGGCATACACTACTTGCTGCTGCAAGGCACTCTTTTGCAATCACCTTATCCATAGACTCCCGAAGCAAATGCTCGCTTCTCTGGAAAATACTTCCCAGCACGATTCGCTGTGGGTTCAAAATATCGATTAAAATAGAGAGACCATAGCCCAGTTTTTCACCGCAAACCTGGAATACTTCTTTCGCATCCTGGCATCCTTCATTGGCACACTCTGCAATGCTCTTTGCCGTAATCTGATCTAACTCTTTCATATCTGTGCAATAGGATACCGGTTTTCCCATTTGAAGGCTCTCTCTTGCCATCATCTGACCAAGCTGTGCGATTCCTCCGCCGGAACAGAATCCTTCAAAGGAACCTGCCTTTCCAAAACCCACTGGGCCGAAAGAAGAAAGTCGCATATGACCACATTCTCCTGCCATATCAGACGTACCTGCATACAGTCTGCCATCTAAGATAAGCCCTGCTCCAAGCCCTGTACCAAAGGTTAGAAAAATCATATTTTCGCAGCCTTTTCCTGCTCCGTATTTCCACTCCGCAACAGCACATGCATTTGCATCATTCTGAAGGTATGCCTTGCATCCATATTTATTTTCCAGATATTCTACAATCTTAATATCATCCCATCCTGGCAAATTCGGTGGAGACTGAATAATACCCTTTTTGGAGTCCAAAGGACCACCGCAGCTGATACCAATGCAGTCTATCTCATCTGTTAATTCTTCCGCCAGCGCACACATACGGTCAATCATCTCGTATGCAGACACGCTGTGATCTGTTGGAATACTCTTTTTTCCAAGTATCTGTAAATCCCCATCTACTTCCTGTCCAATACATACAGCACACTTTGTGCCGCCAATATCAAATCCTATCATAGATTATCCTCCTAAAATCCTTCAAATTCATTCATGCCATATTTCTTAAGTGCCTGCATGTAAGCACTGTAATCAATATCAATAATATTTGTAAAGTAATGATTCTGATAGGTTTTTCCATCCATGGTCCACTCAATGAGATAGAATTCCTTTTCCCCATCTGCGATGGCAAGAGAATCCACTGGCACGGTCATATCCCCAGAGATTTGGCACGCTCCAGAGAGAACAACCTCGTCATCCTTATCCGCACCTGCAAATCTCTTCACGGTATATGAAATAGTCTTATCCTGTGGCAAATCATTGGCTGCCATTAGTGCAATCTTTCCGTCCTCCGGTTCTGCAAACATAAGACATACCGGTTCTTGTGAACGCTTGATGTAATGGTACGCCAACTTTTTCTCATAATAATAATCTACGATGGCATCGGAAACCTGTGGCCATCCATCTATGAGATTCCACCAGATAATTCCCGTGCATTTCCATTTTCCAACACGGAACTTCTCAATAAAATACTTCTTAGCTTCTGCCTGTGAAATCTGACTCTGACGCACGAAATCATCAAAATCCTCTGCCGGTTTCCCAAATAATGTCACCACCTGGTCATATGCTAGTTTCATTCGGTAAGAATATGGTGCTTTCGGGTCTGTCTCCATACTCGCTGCATGTACCATATATTCATCAGTAGGCACGCCTTCCGCCACGAATAATTTTTCTGGTTGCTCCAAGAACCTCTCTAATGATTTTGGTGATGGGAAGCCTTGATAGCCAGTCTCACTTGCAAAATGTGTGAATGTGTCTTTGTAATATGGTCCCTTAAAATAATCTCTCGGTCCCCAAAGGTGGTCTTCTGGTTTTATACCTTCTCCACGGAAAGCCCTATCGCTCACAAATGGAGAGCTTGGCAAATACGGTCTGCTATAGTCATGCAGTTCTACCGCACGGGCAAGTATCTTCCGTGTTAGGCTATTGTGATTTGGATTCACAGGAATGCCACCCCAGCTTAGCGCCAGGTCGCATTCATTGTCTCCTGCCCAAAGAGTCAGAGACGCATGATTACGCAATTTTTTGATAATATACACCGCCTCTTCGTTCAGGCGTTTTGCAAATGCTTCCTCGTCCGGGTAAACACCGCATCCCATGGCAAAATCCTGCCAAATAAGAATTCCATGCTCATCACAGAAGTCGAAGAATAATTCGTCTTCGTACACATTGCCACCCCAGCAGCGCACCATGTTGCATCCGATATCATCTAATAACTCTAGCGCCTTTGGAAGACGAGCTTTATCCTGTGAGTGGAATGCATCCATTGGTACCCAGTTGGTTCCAAGAACAAAGATTTTCTTTCCATTTACTTTGAAACAGAATTCTCCGTTTCCATCCTGATCTGTAATGTCTGTAAAATCTAACTCTACGGTACGAATACCCGTTCTGTACTCGTAAGTATCACACACCTTATCACCACGAAGCAATGTCACTTTGATGTCATACAAATTCTGCTCACCTGCATGCTTTGGCCACCAAAGCTTACAGTTCTCAATCTGGAAAAAGATGGCGTGTGTGTTGTGCCACATGGTCTCTTCCTCCACGAATCTGCTGTCACCGCAGCTTCCCTCAATTCTGATCTTATAATCCTGCACCAATGCACCGCTCAGATTGGTATGCACATAAAAGCGCATGTGTGCCACAGTGCCCTTCTCTTCTTTTTCTTCTATCTCACATACTGCCAAATAGACTTCCTCAATGGTGTCTGTGTTTCTCTCGCAGATAGTAACCTCTTTCCAAAGCCCAGCAGAAACAATTCTTGGCATAATATCCCACCCAATCATATGTGCAGCTTTTCTCACATACAAGGTTGGAAAGTTATATTTCATGGTATGACAACCCACCGGCGGCACATATTTTCTTGCCTCCAGCATCATTGGTTTGATATGTACTACTACCTCGTTCTCGCCGAGAATCCAATCCGCCTCCACATCATAGGAAAGAAACATATTGTCCGTGGTTTTCACCAGTTTCCCATTTACATAAATATCGGAAAAGGTGTCAATTCCCTCAAAGTGAAGATATTGATTCTCTTTTTCTATGCTTACCTTTGCGTAATACCACACATGAACATCTTCTAATTTTTGCGCTTCTAGTGTGTTGGTTCCATAATATAAATCTTCTAATTTCCCTGCTTTTATAAGGTCCAGTTCAAAATTTCCCGGAACACTGGCAGGCAAAATATCGAATCCAGATTGTTCTAAATCTGAAATCGTACAATACTGTTTTTGATAACAATCCTCGTAATGCGCGTAAGCAATTCTCCAGTCCATAATACAAGCTCCTTTTGTTGTATTTTTATACTATTTTAACTCATAATACGCTACTTGAAAACAGTTCCTATATTAAGAAAATATGGCTTTTAATTAAGAAAAATAGTCACATATATTATGTGGCATTTCTAGGGAAATAGCAAGCACTATCATGGCATATTTTGGTGATATATTGCTTTTGTGGATATGTCTTCAAATTTGGATTTGGGGAGCCAATTGCCTACGTCAATCACATCCCCAAATCCAAATTTTGGTGAACAATAAAATATCATTCATCTCATAGTTCTCTTTTCTAGAATCAAGATAGGATTCCTTAATTTGTGCAAGTATGTCTTGCACAATTCCTTTATTTTTATATTTTTGTGCATTTCTATCTTGCACATTTTATTATTTTCAAATATAGTTCTGGTGAGAGCCTAGCTTCTTGCCCTTACTTTCCTGAGAATCTCTACGCCTCTCTTAATATCATCATCCTCCAATAATCCCTTTGCCTCTTTAATTCGTTCAATTGCCTGCGCTGGGTCTAAGGAATGATATGGAAAGTATAAGTTCCTAAGTTCTTCCGGCTTTACTATCTTATATACCTGTTTGCTACTTTTTGCAGCAATGTAAGCCCAATATCGATAAATATATCCTGTCCAATAGATTTCTTCTCGCCCAAACTTTTCCGTTCCATAATCACTTGAACCATATTGGCCTTCTATTTCACTCAGAGCATCTGATATATCCGTTGCACTAAATAGAAAGCCTTCCGTATCCATTCTCTTTGCCAAATCCGATAACATGAACCTTCGAATGAATATTTTAGAACTGCAATCCACTATTTCTATTGATTTTTCGAATAACTCCGCCTGAAATTTACATAACTTCAAGCCATAATGATCCATTTTTCTCATCGTAATATATCCTCTATATAATTCCCCTGGTCCCGATATTGTCTGCGTGCAACTCTCACTTTATCTCGATTCATCTCATAGTTCTCTTTTCTAGAATTAAGATAGGATTCCTTTTCAGAATCGGAAAGATAACATCTTTCTAATACTCGTATCTGTCTCAATGCCTTTTCCGAAACCAAAACATACTGATTCCCCAAATTGGTTGCCGAAAGACAATGTTGACATTGTACATCTGTTATTTCTCCATCGATAAACTGGTCTATAATTTCGAACATTCTATTATCCGCAATAGGTGCAACAATATAATCAACCCCTTGATTGTCTTTTACAAGTCTTTGAATCAATTCTGATTGTGCATGTTCTCCAAGACGCTCTCTAAAATAGGCAATCATGAGCATCCAATCTCTGCTCACAGTAAATCTTCTTTCAACTAAATTTTCCTCGCAAAATTCCAACATATAAAGTGATGAATCTGGAAAGGTTGCAACAAACATGGCTGACTGTTCTAAGCTCTCCCCACAATAGAATCCGTTCCCAAAATCATTTTTTTGCTTACTGCAATCCAGTCGCAACTCTCCTTCTATCTTTGTTTTGGCACCATGAAATAAGATTTTTCTGGACTTGCCAACCACATCTTCTTTATACAATTGTTCCTTTATCTTATTCAGTCGTATTCCCTTATTAAAAGTATACTCATAAAAGAGCTTCATATGCATTTCATTAACATCACGCTTCCCCGAAAGCCAATTATGTAATGTCACTCTAGAGACGCCCAACTCCTTGGCAAACTCATTCCTTGAGAGTCCTGTTAATTCTATAACTGTTTCCATATCCTGAATTATTTGAAAGCCCATTGACATCCCCCCCTTATACCAAACTTGTTTGTAAACAAGTTTACAACTAACTTCCGTTTTTGTCAATAGAAGAGATGGCACGCCAATCCGACGTGCCATCTTTTTTCGTTCCATTATTTATTTAGAAAGTAGTTTCAACAAGTAATACACCGGTATTGTAGACCAACCATGACACAGACTTCCTGCGCCCTCAAAATCTTCCCATCCTTTTTCTGTCTCCCAGAAAGTAGTCGCCCCTTGCTCTAACATGTTACCATATTTTCTCTTAATGTCCTCTATTACAAAAGTGCTATACTTGTCGCCGAAGGACAACAAAGCATCATAATAGAAAGTATTCATGGTTCATGGATAACTCTACTTTTTCTGTATTGACGTCTCCTATTTTTCATGATATGATTTCCACACATCAAAATTCGGACTTAGTTTATTCAAACAATACTTGTCCACTGCGTTTCAAAATGCATCTGTATTTCAAGGCAATTCCGCCACAGATTTCAATTTTGGTGAACAATAAAATATCATTTAAAGGAGGTTTGCTTATGCAAAACAAACAAGTTGCTTCCTTTATGGAGGCCAGCGGAGCAATTCGGTATAACATGACCAATAACTATATGTT
>JAZQBW010000109.1:0-34983 GCA_045545895.1 Faecalimonas sp. | reverse complement strand
TGATTCCAAGCATACCAAACTAAATAGGCGCATTGCATACCAAAATAAGGCTTTGTGGTATCGGGTGCTTTTCTGCCAATAAAACCGGCAGATAAACGGTATGGAACATCACAGAGCGTTTCTTTTGCATAATCAGCCACTTCGGCACGTATTTCCGGTGATACATTTTTTAGACGCAAAACAGCAAAATTGGAATAAGTACCCCAATGAGAAGTGTTCATTATAGCCGAATTTTGGCCCAGGGACACACATTCTAGGGAAGTTTTGTTACTTAGAACCAATCCCGCATGGCCATGTCTCCAGCCCACGGTGTGAGTGGATAAAGAAACGATGATATCCCCTGGCTCAAGGTCAACCAGTGAGAGAGCCTCTTTTTTGGGGAACTTATCTCTTCGTGTGAACCAACCAAACAGAGGCACGCAGTTGGCCTTAGGAGGATTGAAAAAAGCTTCTTGTGCGTCCAAAACGGTTTGAAATTTGTTTTGTTCAATCAATTTTTGCACCGCACTTTTTCCTAAACCTGTTTGCAAAAAAATAGTTTCGTAGTCTGTATTCTCTGTAATGGCTACTCTTGGGTAATCCGGTACAAAATACTCATGGCGGTGGGCAAAGAAACGTTGCAGGTAGTAGAGAGAAAGGAAGCAAAGCAGTAGTGTAACGAGTAAGTATAGCACGATTTTTTTGAGTTTCAGACGCATAGCAAAATGGGTCTCCTTTTTTTAAAGAGTATTCCACAAGAATGTGATTTGAAACAGGCTTTTTCTTGAGATTCGAAACCACATGTGTTATAGTTTTAAATATAGGAAATAAAGTTTGAAAAAAGAAGGATAAAGTTTATGTCATTCCAGGAAGAAAAACGAGAAGCAATCAAAAGATATATGTTGGAAAAGATTCGACAGGATGATGAGAAATTTATTCAAAAAACTATGGATAGCTTTGAGATTTCTGTCACCACTGTGAAACGGTATCTGCAGGAATGCTTGGAAAATCAGGTTTTATGCATGGATGAAGAAAAGAAAACAAAATATAGGTTAAAAACTACTTCTTTTATATTCGATTATCAATTGTGCGACAATGTGGACGAAGATGAGATTTATTATGCCCATATAAGACCATTACTGGAAAAAGATTCGAAAGAAGCCAAGAGTATATGGTATTATGCGTTTACCGAAATGATGAACAATGTCATTGAGCATTCCGATTATAAAAATATTCATTGTATTGTGAAGAGAGATTTTCTATATACGGAAATCAGTATCATTGACGATGGCCAGGGGATATATAAAAATGTGCAAACTTATTGGCAGAAAACCTTTGGAAAGAAGTTGACCAATCAAGATGTTTTGGCAGAACTTTACAAAGGGAAATTCACTACAAAACCTGAGAATCATTCAGGGGAGGGAATTTTCTTTACATCAAAGGTACTAAACGAGTTTGCAATTTGGTCGGACAACACTGTTTTTTCTCAAGGATGTTATGATAAGGACCGATTTGTTCAGTCCCATTTAATTTCTTACTATAATAAATTAAATCAGATAGGTACCATGGTTGTAATGAAACTAGAAAACCAGACAACTCGCACTATAAAGGAGGTGTTTGACTTGTATGCACCGGTGGAAGAAGGTTTTATAAAGACGAGGATACCTTTGGCAGAAGTGTGTCCTTATGCAGAACCGGTTGCCCGTTCTCAGGCGCGTCGTATTTTGTACCGTTTAGAGGAATTTAAACAGGTGGAATTCGATTTTAAAGGAGTGGAATTTATGGGCCAGGGATTTGCAGATGAAGTGTTTCGAGTATTTCGGAATCAGCATCCGAACACGGAGTTAATACCTGTTAATGCCAACCCGTCAGTACTTGGCATGATAAGGCATGTGCAGATGCGATGATGGTTGAAGGAGAAGTGGTGTGCAAAAAACGTTGAATGAGGTTTAAAACATGTCTCAAAAACAAAACGATTCTATTGACACATGGCGAAAGTTTGTTTACAATACAAATACAAGGAGGGGTACTCATGAAAGATTTTTCATCTTATACAGTCAATGATAAAGTATTTTTCTCTGGAGCCGAAAAAAAAGAAGAGATTATAATCGATGGATTTCGATATATTATGAAGTATCAGAAGAATTCAGAGATTGGTCTGGTATATAACCACGTTTCGGAATACATGGGGAGTCATGTATTCTCAATACTTGGAATGCCGGTGCAAGAAACTTTTCTGGGAACGTATAATGGAAAAGAAGTTGTGTTACTAAAGAATTTTTGCAAAGAAGATGAGAAATTGATACATTTTAATGACGTGGGCGAAAGTACATTAGAACAGGATAAAGAATTATATCAATACACATATGAGGCGATTCAACAAATGCTGACAGATAATTCAAAACTAACAAATGTGAATGAAACGATCGAACATTTTTGGGATATGTTCATTGTAGATGCGCTTAATGGGAATTTCGACAGGCATGGTGGTAATTGGGGCTTTCTAAAAAAAGAAAACAAGTATAAACTAGCACCGGTTTATGACAATGGATCGTGTATGTATCCCAGATTAAATACGGATGAACAATTATTATCAGTGATGGAATCTGAGCAAGAGATAAAAAAACGTATCTATCAGTTTCCGACTTCTCAAATCAAGTTTCATAACAGAAAAAGTTCGTATTATGATATAATAAATAGTCTTCAGTTTGAATCTTGTAATCAGGCGCTGGTACGTATGGTTGAAAGAGTTGATTTGAATAAAATTAATCATATGATAGAGGAAATAGAAGGTATTACGGAGATTCGAAAAGAGTTTTACAAAACCATGTATCAAAGACGTTTTGAAGGGATACTTCTAGCGTCATACAAGAAATTAAGAGGTTAGGAGGTGACAGTGTGGACTCGAGGGAATATACAACCCCGCTGAGAGGAACACCATATTTCCGCAGTGTAGGAATTATTAAGGCTACAGATAAAATGAATTATCAATATAATATAGGTGAAGTTTCTTATGAAAGATTTGATGATCAAAACTTTCAATATGTATTTCAACCATATTGGAAGCTAATAGAACATTTATCCGAGGATGTGTTTGATGGGATTCCGGGGATTGATACAGGCGTAAAAAAGGAAAAATATTATCGTGTAAATATGACGCCATCCTTTATTTCCAAGAGAACTCCAAGTGCATCTCGAGAAAATGTTCGAGAGTTGATGGAAGAAGTGGGATTGGACTACTATGATAGATTTGAATGGTTACTTCGAACAGACAAACGCTGTGGTGATGACAATTTATTGGTAGTAAGAAAGCGGATGCAATCTGTGGAATTCGATTGCGTGAGCGACGAGATAATAAATCAGGTGCAGCCAGGGGATACAATTGTACTGGACAAGTTATCAGATATATCATCGAATCGTAGCCAGTTTGCCCCTACACTTTTTAGGATGATACAAAGTGGTGTGACAATTCACATAAAAGAAGATAATGTAATGCTGTCAATAGAAAATAGCAATCCCCTTTATATTTTGGAGCGTTTGATGAAATACGAAAAAGCATATATGACTCGAATGCAGAAAATAGGTGTTGAAAAGGCGAAGGAAAAGGGCAAGTATAAGGGAAGAAAAAAAATTGCAGTAGATGAATTTATGTTCAAGGATATCGTGGAACGGTTTGAGAAAGGCACTATTACGGAAAAACAAGCAATCGAAAGTTGTGGTGTCAGTCGTTCCACTTTTTATAGAAGAATAAGAGAATATATGAATAAATAAGGGTTTATCACTAATAATCTTCGTCACCTCTGCAATACTACAAAAGGTAAAGCATACATTTACATATGAAGTATGAAGTGTAAGCAAATGATGCAAAAAAGCACCACATTTTCTTGCTTTAATTACAATGAGCAAAGCTTGATAATAAAAATACGAGGTGGTGAATAGAAATGAAAGCAACATGGCTAGGACAGGCAGGACTCATGTTTGAAACCCGAGGAAAAGTAATTATAGTAGACCCATATTTGTCTAATAATGTAGCAGAGATAGAACCTCAGAATCAAAGGCGTGTGCCAGTAGATGAAAGATTCCTACAGGTAAAGCCAGATGTGATTGTGCTTACACATAACCATTTGGATCACACAGACCCTGAGACTTTGAAGCACTATTTAGGTGTGGAATCATCGGTTTGTGTTCTCGCATCCTATAATGCGTGGCAAAATGTGAGAAGCAAGTTTGGGGGCATAAAGAATAATTATGTCATGTTTAACAGGGGAACGAAATGGACAGAAGGTGAGATAGAATTTGAAGCAGTCTATGCGGAACATTCTGACACCTATGCAATTGGATGCTTAATTCGCGCGGAAGGAAAGGTTTTCTATGTGACAGGAGATACTCTATATAATAAAAAACTGTTTGAGGATATTTCCGAAAAGATTGACTACGTGTTTCTTCCTGTAAATGGAAGAGGAAACAACATGAACATGATAGAGGCAAAGCAGTTTTGTAAACAAATAGGGGGAACAGCAATACCGCTTCATTGTGGTTTGTTTGATGACATAGATTTGCATGACTTTGCCTATGAAGAAAAGATTGTTCCTGAATTTTATAAGGAGATACTATAAAAAATACTATAAGAAAATATTATAAATCCCGAGGTTCACGTGAACCTCGTGATTTTATTATACTTTGTCTGTTTTAATATATTTATTTAAGAGGTCCACAAATTCTGTCTTGGAGCTTACATTACACAGCTGGAACATATTTTTTAACTTATATTTTACGCCGTTGATAGACATAAACAATTCTTCAGCAATGCAAGAATAGGTTGTATTCTCTAAGATACGCTTCATAATTAATAAATCTTCAGAGTCGCATACATTGAGGAGTTTTTCGATTCGAATCATTTCGTCAATTTCTAAATCAGAATAGAATTTATCTACATTTTTATGTATCTTTTCAATTTCCTGCAGGGCTTCCTTGAAAAATGGAAGATTATCCGTGGTTTCACCGAGCACAAAATCGCTTGCGAGATAAATATTTACCGAGTTCGCATTGCTGTTTTTCTGAAGAATACGGCACAAGTCAAGACCAGCCTTTGCGAAAGATTGATAGTCAATTCTTGTGTGGGTAATGCTAGGTGAAAAGAACTGGGAAATCAGCGTTCCCGTACCACAGCTAGTGATAAAAAAATGTCTGTAATCTTTCAGGTGACGAATCAAAGAGATAGCCGCATAATCATTTACGCAAATAACTGCGTCATATTCATCCATTTTCTGAGAAAAATCATCAAAACACTGCGAAAGGGAGATTAGGTTATAAAACATATCCTTTTCACTTCCACCGCAGGACAAAAAGCTTCTTTTCCGAAATGCATCGGAGGTCGACTCGGGGTTAATGCCGTACATTGCAATTCGTTTCTTTTGGTGCAATTGCAGATAACTATAGAGCAGCTTTACACTGCGGGTAATGTCAGCTGTAACAATGCTATATTTTCCCTTGTGCAGGCGATTCTCATGATTAGCAAGCACAATCACTCGGTTATCAAAAATAGTTTCACAAACTTCTGTAATCTTTTCCAACCATTTTGTGTTTGTTCCAACGACAAAAATAATATCTTCTCCAGTAATTGCAGATGGATTTAATTCGTCTACATTGTCGAGAAGTGTCAAAGAAAAGCGTTTTTGACGTTTCTCATTCATCAATCCATTCATGATATCTTTATACCAATTACTGGTTTTATATTCTGGCTCTCCTATCGCATAAAAGGACATTTCGGTACCTCCAAAAAGTTACAATATCTTGCGTCTATATCATTGTATTACAAGTCTCAAACACACCGCAAGTACAAAAAACACGTAGAGAAATACCACATTTTCTTGCTTTCATTTTCGAGATGAAAAAGCCATAATAAAAACATACTAGCGATACTTTGATTATAGGGGAAAATAACGCGTGAAAAGGCAGAAAATCATAGACATAAAGTATCAGGATTATTCGGCAAAGGTAAACTTAAGCAGGGGCGGAAACTGCATCAGCCTGAGAAACAAAAAATATGGTGCAAAGCTTCTTCGTGAGCCAGATTATTCGAAGGAGCTCGACAATCCATATTTGTACGGCATGCCGATTTTATTTCCAGTGAATCGTATTTCAGAAGGAAGATTCATCTTCGAGGACAGAGAATACATATTTCCTGTAAATGAACCAGCTACAGGTTGTCATTTGCATGGCGCGTTACATCAAAAAGAATTTGAATTGATAGAAAAGAGAGAGAATGGAATTGTGTGTCTATATAAGGCAGACAAGGACAATCCATATCTCATGTTCCCTCATGAATTTGAAATTAAAATGGAATATGAGCTGGGTGAGAACGGATTAATATATCGAACCGAGGTGAAAAACCTATCAGATAAAAACATGCCTGTATTTTTAGGGTTTCATACCACCTTTAATGCTTTATTTACGGAAGAAAGCAGAGCTACAGATATAAAGGTGCTTGTAGAAATCACAGAAGAATATGAGCGGAACATGGTAAACTACCTGCCGACTGGTAATAAGCTGATTTTTGATGAAATAACAACAAAAATCGACAAGGGAGAATTCAATCCATTCGAAAAGCCCATAAGCCGACACTATAGGAGTGGCAGAGATGGAAAAATTGTGATATACGATGCAGGCAAGAACCTTAGCGTGGTATATGAAAATGATGAAAAATTGGGGTTTCGTCTCATATATAACGGAAATGCAGATAAATACATTTGTTTAGAACCACAGACCTGTCTTGCAAACTGCCAGAATTCTCCGTTTAACAGGGAAGGAGCAGGATTCGATTATATTGAACCAGGAAAGTCGAAAGAATATCATTCTAAAATTTACATCATGGAAGGAGAGCAAAGATGAAAATCACAAGACTTGAAGTCATTAAAGTAAAACCAAGATGGATGTTTTTAAAAATGTATACAGAGAAAGATATTGTAGGTCTCGGCGAACCAGTTTTAGAAGGACACTGTACATCGGTAGAAGCAGTGATTAAAGAATTCGAAGAATATTTGATTGGTAAAGATCCACTCATGATTGAACATCATGTGCAGGCATTATATAGAGGTGGATTCTATAGAGGTGGTCCGCTTATGCTTTCTGCGATTAGCGGTATTGAACAGGCAATGTGGGATATAAAAGGAAAATATTATGGCGCTCCTGTTTATGAAATGCTTGGTGGTAAATGTCGTGACAAAATTCGCATGTATACACACGTAAAACGTGCAGGAGTACTGGGAGAATTTCCAATTGGGGAAATGCTTAAGATTACACAGGAAAGATTGGATGAGGGATATACAGCGCTGAAGTATTCTATTATTCCTCCAATCAAAAACATAGATAATTCTCTAAATGTAAAAAAACATGTAGAGCGTTTTGCAGCAGTAAGAGAAAAAATTGGTGACGATGTAGACCTTGCAATCGATTTCCACGGAAGAGTAAGTCCCGCGATGGCACCGAGACTTTGCGAAGAGTTAAAACCATATCACCCATTCTTTATTGAAGAACCATGTCTTCCGGAAAATGTGGATTGTATGGTGAATATTGCCCGTTCCACAACGATCCCGATTGCAGCAGGAGAAAGATTATTTGGCAAATGGCAGTATCGTGAACTGTTAGAAAAACAGGCAGTTGCCGTGGTTCAACCTGACATTTGTCATTGCGGCGGTATCTTTGAAGGAAGAAAAATTGCACTTATGTCAGAGCTTTACTTTGGATCAATTGCTCCACATAATCCGCTAGGACCAATTTCTCTTGCATCGTGCATACAATTGGATGCTTGTACACCAAACTTCCTTGTACAGGAGCATCCGGGAAATCCAGACAAATCTGACCTCGGTGTTGGCTATATTAAGGAACCATTTGTTATCAAAAAGGGCTACATTAACGTACCAACAAAGCCAGGTCTTGGCGTAGAACTGGATGAAGAAGCATTAAAAGATAAAATTTATGACGGAAAATGGACAACGCCACGCTTGTATCACGAAGATGGAAGTGTTGCTGACTGGTAGGAGGACTTGAGAGTGAATAAATCAGTATTTGTGACTGGTGCTACAACCGGTACTGGATTCGCCATTGCAGAGCGATTTGCGAGAGAAGGCTATGATGTGTTTATAGGCAGTAGAAGAGGTGAAGATTCAAAAACCGCTGCGAAAAGAATAATGGAAAAATATGGAGTATTTGCAAAGGGATATCAAACAGATATATTTAATGAAGAGAACGTAAAGGCAATTTTTGCAGATATCCGTTCAAAAGGATATCTCTTGGATGCACTCGTGCTAAATGCAGCCAACCTTGGAATTGGGCAAGTGAGTCTTGAAGTAGATATCAATGATTTTATGGGCGTATATAATACCAACATCGGCTGGAATTTTATGATGGCCCGCGAGGCAGCAAAGCAGATGAAAGAAAATGGAAAGGGTTCCATTGTGTTTATCACATCAAACTCGGCTCTTCGCGTCACGGAAAATCGATGTGCATATTGTTCTTCCAAAAGTGCTCTTTTGGCTATGTCAAAGTCAATGGCAGTAGATTGGGGAAAATATGGTATTCGTTCTAATTGTGTACTGCCGGGTATGATTAAGACTACTAGATGGGTAAACAATGAAAATAATACAAAATACTGTTTAGCAAACTATACTCCAATAGAAGATATTGCTGAATTTGAAGATGTTGCAAATGCGGCATGGTATTTCGGAAGCGATGAATCTAGAAACACGACAGGGGCAGAACTGGTTATTGACGGTGGTATGTTAGCACAACTGACACCGAATATTAACAGAGAATTATGGAAGTAGGTGCGGTTGTGAGAGAAGAAGTCATTAGGATGATTGAGAAAGAGAAGTTAATTGTTATTGTAAGAGGAGTTGAGAGGAAACAACTAATTCCTTTAGCAGAAGCAATGTATGCAGGAGGGATCAGACTTCTTGAAGTTACATATAGCGCAAATGGCGCAGTAAGCGATGAAGATACCGCGGAAAATATCAGAATGCTGGCAGATCATTTCAAGGGTAGAATGTATATCGGAGCAGGAACCGTTATTAAACCTGAGCAAGTAGAATTAACAAAAGTAGCAGGCGGAACATTTATCATTTCACCAGATACCTATAAAAAAGTAATTAAGAAGACAAGAAAAAGTAATATGGTTTCTATACCAGGAGCACTGACCGCAACAGAAGTTCAGGAGGCGCACAGAGCAGGTGCAGATTTTGTGAAAATGTTCCCAATTACGGACATGGGTTCGGCTTATGTAAAAGCAGTTCGCGCACCTCTTTCGCATATCAAATTCCTTGCAGTTGGCGGTCTGAATTTGAGTAATATCGCAGAATACAAAAAAGCAGGTGTGTGTGGATTTGGAGTGGGTTCCAACATTATTAATAAAAAAATGCTTGCCGAAGGAGATTATGCGGGAATTACAAAGCTCGCAGAGGAATATGTGACAGCAGTAAAACAGGAATAAAAAAGTGGAGAAAAAGAGCATGAAAAGAATTGTAACATTTGGTGAGATTATGATGCGTCTCAATCCAGAGGGATACCGCAGATTCGTTCAGGCAGAGCGCTTCGAAGCCAGCTATGCAGGCGGCGAAGCAAACGTGGCAGTTTCCCTTGCAAATTATGGGATTAACGTAGCGTTCGTAACAAAAGTACCAGCGCATGAAATTGGACAGTGCGCAGTAAACGCACTTCGTAAATATGGTGTGGATACAAAGAACATGGTTCGTGGAGGTGACAGACTAGGTACTTACTTTGTAGAGAAGGGAGCTTCACAGCGTGCTTCAAAAGTCATTTACGACAGAGCTTATTCAGCAATTGCGCTGGCAAAGGCTTCAGATTTTGACTGGGACGCGATTTTCGAAGGTGCAGATTGGTTCCACTGGACTGGAATTACTCCAGCGCTTGGCGGAGAACTCCCACAGATTTGCTTAGAGGCGAGTAAAGTGGCGAAAGCAAAAGGGGTAAAAATTTCTTGTGACTTAAATTACCGCAAAAAACTCTGGTCAACAGAGAAGGCAAAAGAGGTCATGAGTGAACTTGTAAAATATGTAGATGTCTGCATTGCAAATGAAGAAGATGCGAAAGATGTCTTTGGTATCGAAGCAGAGGGAACAGACGTCAATGCAGGAAAGTTAAATCATGAAGCTTATATTTCTGTTGCAAAACAGATTTGTGATAAATTCGGATGCGAGAAGGTGGCAATCACACTTAGAAGTTCCATCTCAGCAAACGACAACGATTGGGCAGCAATGCTTTATACAGATGGACAGGCTTATTTTTCACCATCTTACCGTATTCACATCGTAGATCGTGTGGGTGGAGGTGACAGCTTTGGCGGCGGACTTATTTACTCACTGTTATCAGAGAAAGCGCCACAGGATGCTATCAACTTCGCAGTTGCGGCTTCTTGTTTAAAACATTCCATTGAGCAGGATTTTAACTTGGTGAGTGTGAGCGAGGTAGAAGCTTTGGCAGCAGGAAATGCATCGGGAAGGGTGCAAAGGTAATATAGATAAAAATTTCAAGGAGGAGACAGAAGACATGGGTGAAAGATGGAGTAAGGAACGTATTTGGAAATGGTATAATGAAAGACCTTGGATTCGCGGCTGTAATTTTATGGGCAGTGATGTTATTAACTGGGTTGACATGTGGCAGGAGCAAGGGTTTGAAGAAAAATTAAAGACGGTTAATGTAGAGTTAGAATTGGCAGCAAAAACGGGATTTAATGCAATTCGAACGCTACTTAGCTATGTGGTGTGGCGTGAAGAACATGATGGTTTCATGGAACGTTTGGACAGATATCTGGATGTAATGTACAAGCATGGAATTCGGGCAGTACTTGTACTTGGTAATGACTGTCATGTGCCAAAGGACAACCCATACAGTCAAATTAAACCGGGCGACCATAAATTTGATTGGGGTTATCATGGTGGAAGAAAAAAATCTCAGCATAGTACACTAAATACAGAACCAGGCTGGTGGCAGATAGATGAGGAACCAGAACGAGTGTATGAATGGGTTCGAGAAATGATAGAGACTTATAAAAATGATGACAGGGTACTCATTTGGGATTTATATAACGAGCCAGGAAACAGTAGAAGAGAGGAACTGACGAAGCCACATATCAGACGTTTCTTTGAGATTGCCAGAGAGATAGATCCAATACAACCAATAACATCAGCAGTATGGAGAATAGATGCATCGGATAGACCATTGTGTGATGTAGAACAGTATGTGCTAGAAAATTCGGATATTGTTTCATATCACAATTATGGTTCCTATATGACGAATGTACAGATTATTCGCAAACTGAAAAAACATGGACGACCAATTATCAATACGGAATGGTTGGGGAGAGTGCTTCGCAATACGTTGCAGGAAATGTTCCCACTATTTTACGTAGAGAAGATAGGTTGCTTCAATTGGGGATTTGTAGCTGGAAATTATCAAACCTACGAGCCATGGGAAGGAACATGGGAGAGATATTATTGTGGAATCGAGACAGATTTGGATTTCACAAAGTGGTTCCATGATTTGTACAGACCAAATCACAGACCATATGATCCAAAAGAAATAGAGATAATCAAAACGCTGACGGCAGCAGCAGATAAGGAGTTCGAGGAAGTAGAACATAATGAGAAAAGAGAGGGAATAGGGGATGCAGAGTAGAGAAAAAAGACGAGAAAGCTTTCCGAATCCAGCATTTGTAAGAAAACGTTGGAAGTCACTTGATGGAACATGGCAGTTTGCCTTTGACGGAAATGATATAGAGAATGTGGAGTTTCCAATGGAAATAAGGGTTCCATTTTGCTATCAGTCCGAGATGAGTGGAATTGGCACAGATGAACCGCATGAAGTTGTGTGGTATCGAAGAGAATTTTCTCTAACGGAAGAGGAGTTAAGTGGAAATGTACTTCTTCGATTTGGTGCAGTAGATAATAAGGCAATGGTGTGGATTAATAAACAATACGTGGGATTCCATGAGGGTGGAAATGTTCCTTTTGTGTTTGAAGTTAGCAAATATCTGCATGCAGGGACAAATGAAATAGCAGTTAAGGCAGAGGATAGCTTTTCCAAAGAGCTTCCGCGTGGAAAACAAATGTGGAGTCAAAAACCAAGAGGATGTTGTTATACAAATACAACGGGAATCTGGCAAAGCGTTTGGTTGGAATTTACAGGTTCTAATTACATCACAAATATTTATATCACACCAGAATTTGATCAGAATAGAGCAAAAATTTCAGTTCGCACAAAAATGGAGAAGAATATCACACTGAAAGCGCAATTTAGTTTAGGTGATAGAGAACTTGGAGAAGTAGTAATGTGTCCAAAGGAAGGAAAAGCCGAAGGTTTGTTTACCTTTGAAGAATTCGGACCAGAAGCAGTATTCAAGCTTTGGTGGACACCAGAGATTCCAAATCTAATTGATGTGAACGTGACTCTGCTTGAAGATGGTGAGGAACTGGATCAAGTGAATACCTATTTTGGAATGAGAAAGATTCACAAAGAAGGGGACAAAATCTTCCTGAACAATAATTTGCTTTATCAAAGATTGGTGCTTGACCAAGGATATTGGCCGGAAAGTTTAATGACACCACCTTCCAATGAAGCAGTTAAGAAGGATGTGGAATTAACCAAAGCCATGGGATTTAATGGGGCGAGAAAACATCAGAAAATTGATGATCCTCGATATTATTACTGGGCTGATAAACTTGGATTATTAGTTTGGGGAGAACTTCCTTCCGCTTATGATTTTACAGCAGCTTCCAGAAAGCGGCTTTTGGATGAAATGTATGCCTTTATCCAGCGTGATTACAATCATCCATGTATTATTAGTTGGATTCCAATGAATGAGAGTTGGGGTATCTATGAAATTGCTGATAACCAGCAACAAAGAGACTATGCGAGGGCATTGTATTACATGATTAAGGGGGAAGACCCAACAAGACTTGTCTCTTCCAATGATGGTTGGGATCAGATAGAGACTACTGATTTCTGCGGGATCCATGACTATGCAATTACACCAGAAAACGCGAAAGAACGTTACAAAGATGTGTACGAAGTACTAAAGGGCAGTGTGAATTTTAAGCCTGTTTATGCAAGAGGTGTTGCCTATAATGGTGTACCAATTTTGCTCACTGAAATGGGAGGTGTGAAACTGAAAGATGCAGATGGCTGGGGATATAGCACAGATATGAAGAACGAAGAAGAAATGCTTGAGTATTTGAAAAAAATTATGAAAGCTGTTCGGAATTTTAAAAATATGCAAGGTTTTTGTTATACACAGTTGACAGATGTAATGCAGGAAAAGAACGGACTTGTGGATGCAGACAGAAATCCGAAGGTTCCTTTAGAAATTATGAGAAAGATATTTGGTTAAGAGGAGAAGAAAGACATGAAAAAGAAAAAAGGATGGAAAAAAGTTTTAGCAGGATTACTTGCAATAGCAACAGCAGCAACACTTGTTTTATCAGGTTGCGGAAATAGTAATAAAGGAGATTCTGATGACGAGGGTAAAAAAAGTGGAAATAATGTAGTGCTTACTTTTGCGGGCTGGGGTTCACTGGCAGAAAAGCAGAACTTTACCAAAATGATTGATAAGTTCGAGGAAACACACCCTGGAGTAAAGGTAAACTACCAGCATTATCCAGGTGGAAAAGACGACTATATGGTGAAATTAGTTTCCAATGTAGCAGCAAATAAAATGCCAGATGTGTTTTACCTTCCAACAGAGGAGTTTGTAGAATGGGCAGCATCGGGAAGACTTCTTGACATGACAGATTATCTTGCAGAATCAGAGATTTATGAAGAGGGAAAGATTTGGGAGAAAGCAGTAGATATGTATTACTACAATGCTGACTCGGGAGCAGTTGGAGTAGATGGCGGTCTGTATGGACTTCCAAAAGATTTAGGTCCTTGGGCGATGGTTTATAACAAAACACTATTTGAGCAAAAGGGAGTTGCACTTCCTGATCCAGTAGAACCAATGACCTTGGATGAATTTATCCAAACAGCAAAGAAACTGACCAGTGGTTCTGGTGTGGATAAAGTATTTGGAACAGCAAATTATACATTAGAATCAGCCGTATGGTCAAATGGCGGAGATTATTTGAGCGAAGACAAAAAGACAGTTACTGTAGACACACCTGAATTTGCAGAGGCAATGCAATGGGTCGCAGACCTTGCATTAGTGCATGGTGTAGCACCAACTACAACAGAGGCGGCAGCAAGTGGCTGGTTTGAACGTTGGTGTAATGGAAAAGTTGCAATGGCTTGGATGGGACCTTGGGACCAACCTACTTTCTGGGATTCAGTAACTTTTGAATGGGATATTATGCCAACTCCTGTAAACGAAAAAACAGGAAAATCAATTTCATGGCTTGATTCGGCAGCTTTATGTGTAGCAGAAGGTTCAAAAGAAAAAGAAGCAGCGTATGCTTTAGCTGAATTCTTGTGCATGGATGAAGCAGCGCAGATTATTAACTATGAAAGTGGACAAGCAGTTCCAAATATTATTGAAATGGCAGAAAATGAATACCTTGCAATGGACAAGATGCCTGCAAATAAGCAAGTGTTCCTTGATATTTTAAAAAATCCAGAAAAAGGACAATTTAAACCAACGTATTATACAAAGAATAGTGCATGGCATGATTACTTCACTTCAGAAGCAAGCAAAGTATACAGTGGAGAAATGTCGGCAGCAGCATTCTGTAAAAAAATTCAGCCAGAACTTCAGATGAGATTAAATGGCAATGAATAAGAAGAAGGGAGGAAGTTACGTGAAACAGCGTAAAAAGGCAAGCTCTTTCAAACGGAGAGAGCGTTTAACAGGACTTCTCTTCATTGCACCTATGTACTTGCAGTTTCTGATATTTACATTATTTTTTCTGGGATATTCTTTGTATATGAGTTTTACAGACTGGAATATCGTAGCTGGAACAAAAAACTTTATTGCATTTGATAATTTTGTACAAATTATAAAAGACCCGATTTTTTGGAAATCTTTATGGAATACAGTTTACCTGATGATTGGAATTCCGATTGGCATGTTCTTGGCACTCCTGATGGCTATGGCGTTAAATCGCACCCTTCCGGGGAAAACTATTTTCCGTGTGTGCGTGTATTTACCACATGTAACATCAGCCATGGCAATCGTCATTTTGTGGCGGTTTATTTACAACGCAGAGTATGGTGTGATTAATCTGGCAATTCAGCAGCTTACAGGACAAGCTGGGCCAAACTGGTTAGGTGACCCGGACATGGTGAAAATTTCGCTCATTATTATGGGCGTGTGGAGAGGTGTAGGAAGCACCATGATTCTTTTCCTCGCGGGACTTCAAAATGTGCCCCGTGATTACTACGAGGTAGTGGATGTGGAAGGTGGAAATGCATTGCATAAATTCCGCTATGTAACCCTGCCAATGCTGTCTTCTGTTACTTTCTACATACTTATAACAGGTGTGATTGGCGGTTTGCAGGCATTTGGAGACCAATTCATTATGACAGGAGCAGGACCAGAGCATTCAGCGATTACGATTGTATATTACCTATGGCAGAAGGGCTTTGCAGAGTATGATATGGGCGGTGCCAGTGCAGTGTCATGGATTGTGGCTGTCATGATATTCGTTGTGACCTTGATTCAATTCAAACTGTCAGACCGTTGGGTATATGAAGAGTAGGGGGTGAAAAGCATGAGGATGAAAAAAAATATTATTAATGGATTTGTTTATGTAATTATGACCTTGGTGTCGATAACCATGCTTTTTCCATTTATATGGATGGTATCTACTTCCTTAAAAGAGAGAACAGCAGCACTTGAGATTCCGATTCGGTTGATTCCAGATCCAATTGTGTTTGAAGCATATATAGAAGTGTGGGATGTAATTCCTTTAATTAGCGGATTTAAGAACACATTATTGATTGCAATTCCTGTAATTCTATGTGGAACTTTTGTCTCTGCACTCGCAGCTTTTGCCTTTGCGAAGATGGACATTCCAGCGAAAAACTTCTTGTTTATGGGACTTCTTTCAACCATGATGATACCAGGAGTGGTAACCATGATTCCAAAGTATGTGGTCTGGGGTGAAATGGGATTTGTAGACACCTTGATTCCACTGATTATTCCAGGAATGCTTGGGAATATATCAATGATGTTCTTTTTCAGGCAGTTTCTCAGCGGAGTCCCTAGAGAGTACATAGAGGCTGCGAGAATCGATGGGGCAGGTTGGATGAAAACATTCCTTACGATTTTTATACCGCTCATGCGTCCGGCAATTGCGGCACAGGTAATCTTTTGGTTTATGGGAATTTGGAATGATTTCCTTGGACCATTGATTTATCTGGATTCAGAAAGCAATTACACAGTGCAGTTAGCATTACGCCTATTAAATAGCATGGGTGAGGCAACCAGCGAGTACCCAATGATCATGGCAGGTGCTGTGATATCTTGTGTACCATTACTAATATTATTTATATGTTTCCAGAGATATTTCATGGATTCTATGGTGATATCTGGAGTGAAAGGATAGGAGGGTAACATGAAAAACAAGAAAGCGAAACTACTTATTATTGGTGGAATTGTAGTAGCACTATTGGTAGCGGTCAGCGCATTTGCATTGAATAAATTTGGCGGAAACGATGTGCCAAATGATTCGGAAGTGTCAGCAGATGATAATCCGTTTATGGAAGACACTGGCTATGCAAAATCAGAAGTAGCATTAGATGGTGTGTTGGATGATAAGCAATGGGATGGTTTAAAAGAAATCTCCTACAGCGAGAAGACAACGACAACAGTAAAAGGCTTTTATGGGGAGAACGGTATCTATATTGGAGCCGTGGTTCAAGATACTGACCTTTGGGCGACAAGTTCAAAAGTGTATGACAATACTTCTTTTGAATTGTATCTGGATAAGACAGGGAAAGGTGGAACCGAGCCAAACAGTAATCACTTGCAATTGTTTGTAGACATCAATGAGCAGAGCCTTGCAAGAGATGGAGAAGGCGGAGTGTGGATTGATACGGATTTAATTAAGAGTTATGCAGTAAAAGTAGATGGAACTGTAGGAGATGATGTGGAAGATAAAGGGTATACTATCGAAATGTTTATTCCTTATTCGCAGCTTGGTGGTGAGACTGAAATAAACTATGGTATTGCATTCGGTACAGTGGGTTGTAAGGATGGTGCAAGAGAATCTTGGTGTGGTATTCCGGGTGTAAATGTTCAAAGTCCAGATACATACTATATTTTCTACCGTGATACAAACGAGATTTCGAAAGCGCGCAAAGTTAATCTTGCAAAATATAATGTTGATGGAAAAGATGAGGATGTCATTTGGAAAGACCGCACAAAATACGTATTTGGTGAGAAGGAACGAGGAAGTGTAAGCAATTATTTTGCCGAAGAAGGGCTTTATTTCTTCTTTGAAATGCAAGATGACAAGGTATGTGCAGAAGGAACTGCTGTATATCTAAATGATTCTGTAGAAATGTACATTGACACGCTTGGAAATGGTGGTAAGAAGCCTCAAAAGGATGATGTACAAGTACGTGTGGATGTAAGTGGAAATATAGAAGTTCTAAAAGGAAATGGAACCGCATGGGAGCCAAAGAACGATAATACTTTTGCTGGAATCCAAAAGACTGAAACAGGTTATAACGTAGAAGTATTTATTCCATGGGATGATCTCGGAATGGAAAAGGCACCAGAATCTATGAAGGTAAGCTTTGGTTCAGTCGATTGGGATGGTGTAAAAAAATCTGATGGAAGCAGAGAGAGAACATGGAGTGGGATCGGAAGTGATCCGCAAGTTCCAGACAACTATATTAAGATGACAAAGACTAGTGTGGAAGCTTCTGCAAAAGCAGGAATTCTGGTTGTAACACCACCAGATGCCCCAGAATCGGAGGTGAAACTAGACGGTGTGTTTGATGATAAGCTTTGGGAACAGTCACAACTTTTCTTATATAGTGGCATGAGTGTTAAGGTTCGTTATGTATGGACAGATAATGGTTGTTACATGGGATTTGACGTAACCGATGACAATGTAAAGACAGAAAGCAAAAAAGTGTTTGAGAATTCCAGCGTGGAAATTTACCTGGATGCACAAGATAATGACGGCAATCCAGATGATAATGATCGTACTATTTTAGTAGATGCTGCAGGAAACATGAGTTTCCGAAAGGGTGTAGACGGAAAATATATAGATTTTATCGGATCGGCCATTCAATCAAAAACAATGAAGACATCTACTGGTTATACAGTAGAGCTTTACATTCCATGGGTTGAACTCGGAGAAAGTAAACCAGCTAAAATGGGTGTTGCATTCGGACAGGTAATGCGTTTTGAAGGAGAGGAAAAAACTCGTTGGTTCAATGACGGATTTTGCAAAGACCCTCAGAAACCAGCTTTATACGCTCTCTTTACCGAGAAACAGATTGGAAATGAATAGGAGGAGCGCCATGAAAAAATATAAAAAAATTCTGACAGTGCTTTGCTGTACAGTAATGGCAGCCACCTCTTTGACAGGGTGTGGAAGTGAAAATGATTTTGCGGTTGCAACAAATGATGGAGAAGAATCCTATTCCTTTGTTGAGACAGAAACATACAAGAACCACATCGAGGTGGAAGGACAATGGGGACAAACGGAATACACTGCTGGTGGAGAGTATGGAATCGGTGACCCATTTGTTATGAGATATGATGGTAAATACTATATGTATCCATCCTCTGCAATTGGCGAGGGGATTGAGAAAGCCGTGAAGGTGTACGAGTCAGAAGACTTGGTAAATTGGACATATAAGGGTCTTGCGGCAGTTGGAGACGAAGTTGAGGCGGCTTATGCACCTGAGGTTGTATATTACAATGGAACCTTTTACATGACAGAGTCTCAACATGGGGATGGACACTATATGCTGGCAAGCGACAGTCCAATTGGTCCATTTAAACCAGTGACAGACAACTTTGGTCGTAATATTGATGGTTCATTTTATGTAGGAGATGATGGAGTTCTTTATTTCCTTTATCCAGCAAATAACGTAATTCAGATTGCACCAGTTGATTCGGAAACAATGCTTCCACAGATTGAGACAGCGTTGACAGCGACATTAAATGGTTGGACTGAAGGTCCAGGACTTTTCCGCAGAGGTGATATCCTGTATCTTACCTATACAGGAAATAGTGTTACTAGCAAAGGGTATCGTGTTGGATATTCTTACAGCATGGGAGAAGATCCTATGGGACAATTTGTAATGCCAGAAAACAATATTATTCTTCTCAATGCAGAGGAAGGAACTTTCAGCGGTCTTGGACATAGTTCGAACGTACTGGGTCCAAACTTAGATTCTTGGTATACGGCTTATCATAATTTGCTTAATACTGCAGGACCGCAGAGACGCTATATGCTTGATCAGCTAGTTACAAATGGTGGTTCACTTTTAGTAAATGGTCCCACATACAGTGATGTGGCGATACCAAAGCGTCCGGATTTTGAAACGAGAGATGTGTCCGACGGTTTTTTAAGTGAAGTGAGCACAGGAGATATCTATACGATTGAGTATAATGTGATTCCAGCAGGAACAAGTAAAATGAATTTTTTGTTTGCCTACAAGGATGCAAAAAACCACATGGCAATTCGTTGGAGTATGCCAAAGCAAACCATATCACTTATTGCTATTGTAGATGGAACCGAAACAGAAGTTTGTTCTGTAGACGTGAAGGGACTCAATCACGCGAAGTTACATACCATTCGTGTAGAAAAAGGCGCTGACAAATTGGGAGTTTATGTGGATTGTATGCAGAAAATAGAAGAATCAGCAGACAAGGTTGGAGCAGGAAAGATTGGAGTAAGTGGTGATGCGAAATATTCATATACAGCATTTAGTAATGATGCGTATGGAACAAGTGATTTCGAAACCATAAAAAATCTTCCTTCTGCATTCCCAGCAGTTCATTATCTGAAAGGTGAAAATCGTGGCTGGTCAATTAAGAATGCAGAATTAGTTGAAGGTGGTATTCGTCAAAATGAAGCAGAAAATACCGTAAAAAATGAAGATGATGCGATTTCTGCACTTGTTTTAGATACTGCAAAGGATTGGGTAAAATATGCAGTGAATGCTACAGAAGAATCATACTATGGTTTATCAGGAACTGTAACAGAAGAATCCGCAGGAGCTAAGATTCAAGTAATTGTAGATGAAAAAGATATCTATACATTTACTGTCCCAGAGGTAGGATATGTGGATGCAGAGTACGTGAAATTGATGTTGGGAGAATTCAAATTAACTGCAGGAAATCATACGCTTAAAATAAGGCTTTGTGATGGGAAACTACAGGTGCAAACGTTTGAAATGCAACCAACAAATCCTACAAAGATTACTTATGAAAGTAAGCTGAATGAGATAAATGAAAAAGGATGGTCTTATGTGGGTAATTGGAAAGTGACAGATGAAGCGCATACTACTCGTTCTGGTGATACGGCATTTGCTTATGCTGGTGATGATAAGATGACGGATTTTACAATGGAAGTGGATGTGGCATTGTTGGAAGAAGCATCTATGTATGATGGAGGAATTTTATTCCATGCTAAAAACCATTCTATGTCATCTGCGCAAGTGGCAGAGTCATTACAAGGGTACTATCTGGCAATCCGTAATGACCAAATTACGTTGAATCGATATAACTATGGTATGGAAACATTGGATTTTGTGAGTGTTGACCTTATGAAAGGCGAATATCATAAAATTAAAGTTGAAATGAAAAACAATCATATTTGTGTATACATCGATGATATGGACACACCAGTAATGGATTATTATGATTCAAATGCATTCTTGAGTGGGCAGATTGTTTTGTGTTCATATAAAGCTGAAATCGCATTTAAGAATCTTATAATCAAAAATTGAAAGGAGTAAGAGGCCAATGTTAAAAAAGAAAAGTGGATATCATAGATTACTTGCTGTACTTATGGCAATAGTAATGATCCTTACGGTAGTACCGATAAATTCATACAGGTATGTGCAGGCACAAACCTCAGATGAGGATCAGGGTATTTCAAAGTATTTGTTAGCTCAGTATGATTTTGAAGATACTCAGGATTTGGGAAAAGATTCTACTGAAAACAAAAATAGCGCAACTGTTTTTGGTGCAGTATCATCTGTAAACGATGGAATACGAGGAAAAGTAGCAAGATTTGACAGTTCAAATCATGGAAACAGCGACGCATATATGGAGATGCCAAAAGAAATTGTAAAGCAAAAAACGTTTACAATTATGACTTGGGCCAAATATGATATGAATACAGTGGGAAATTTTGCACGTATTTTCGCGATTGAAACTCCTGGGAGATTAGCATTTCATACGATGGCTAAATGCGCTAATTCATGGGGTGGATATAGAACAGAACTTTTAAGAGCAGGCTTACCAACAGTAACGTTAGTTGGAAGTGATTTGACTTATGGAAGCGAATTAGATGGCTGGTGGCACCATATTGCAATAAGTTATAATGGAACGTCTTTGCAGTTTTTTGTTAATGGGGAATTAGCTATAGAACAAAACGTAACAGTAGATTTAAGTGCTATAGACGTTACTAAAGCATATATTGGAAAAACTGGAAATTATGGAGATGGAAGTTATAATGGCTATTTAGATGACTTTAGAGTCTATAGTAAGGCTCTAAATAAGGATGAAATCATAGAAGCTAGTAGCATGTGTGCAAAAGATTTTTTGCGCGCAAAGTATGATTTTGAAGACATGCAAAATTTAGGGAAAGATACTAGTGGAAATGATAAGCATGGTACAGCTTACAACCAGTTAGTATCTGTGGAAGGTATTCGAGGTTTAGCGGTAAAGTTCAATACAACAACTAAGGATTATATCGAAATACCTGTTTCGACAGTAAAAGGTGAGGAAATTACAATTTCTTCCTGGGTAAAGAGAGATCAAGATGCAATTAATGGTTTTGTCAGTATGTTTTCGGCAGAAGCTAATTCGGGTGGCAACAACCTTGTGCTTTTATCTAAAAGTGGGCGAAGATGGAACGGATACGAAGCATATATGCAGTTAAATGGCATAACATTTATGCCTGATGTTACTAACCGTGTAAATGCATATAGAAATATGCCTGCAGTGGGCAATGTGTTAGCGAAGGAAGATGTGTGGCAACATATTACACTTACAGTAAAAGGTAATGCGATGAAACTTTATGTGAATGGCGAATTGGCAGCAGAGAAAACTTCTCATTGTAAATTGTCGCAATTAAATCCATTGCATGCGTATATTGGAGCCACAATGATGTATGCAGATCCAAGTTTTAATGGTTGTATGGATGATTTTCGTGTTTATGGTAAAGCTTTGACAGCAGAAGAAATTGCACAGGAAAATGTTTATGAACCAGAAGATTTCTTGTTTACACATTATTCTTTTGATGATAGTGGAAATTTGACAAAGGATACAAGTGGATATGATTATGATGCGGTAGTTGGAGATGAGTCCACAGGTACTTTTGAAAGCACCGAGGGTATTGTAGGAGATGCGGGATATTTGGATGGAAATACATATTTGCAGTTGCCGGAAAATATTCTAGTGGGAAGTCAAGGATTGACAATTACATCTTGGGTTAAAGTCTCTGAATTACCACCAGCATACTCACATCTTTTCCATTTTGATTATTGGCCAGCAACGGATAATAGTATTTGGATATCCTTCGATGGGAATGCTGAAGGTTTGGCAGCAGGTTCCATGTTAGATGATTACTCTAATGTAAGAATTGCTTCGTCTAGTAGTAGAGTAGCGGTTAACGAGTGGGCACATATTGCATATACTTTGAATGACGATGCAGTTACACTTTATTTGAACGGAAAGAAGATTGCAGAGAGTACCGAGTGGGGAATGGATGCAAGTGATTTATATACTACATCACATAACTTTATCGGTCGTGCATATTGGTGGGATCCATTGCTAAAAGCGAGTATAGATGAATTTAAAATGTATGACAAAGTATTGAGTATAGAAGAAATAGTAGCAGAAAGTGAAGGGAAAATAAAGCTATCAGGTCTGAACTCGATTTATGTGGATGGAGTGGAAATAGACGAATTTTCGACAACTACTTATGAATACTATAAGGTGCTTCCAAAGGGGACGACGGAAGTTCCAGAAGTTACAGCAAAAGCGCCTATAAAAAGTATGAAGATTAGTGTGACACCAGCGGAAAAATTGCCAGGAATAACTACAATAAGTGTAGAAAATACAGATGGTACTAACAGTGTATATACAGTGGAATTCTCAGTGCTTTCAACAGAAGTTGATGATTTGAAACATCCAGAATTAGACGACATCCAAATTGATGATAAGTTTTGGTCTCCAAAGCTAGAAACATTTGCTTCTACAACTGCAGAGTATGTTCTAAGACAATGGGAAGAAGAAACACATAGTAGTTTGGTGAATTTTGATAAAGTTGCAGCAGGTAATAGAAATACACAAGATTATATTGGCGGTATGACGTGGGGAGAATGTGATTTTTATGCATCAATTGCTGGGGCCTCAAGACTTTTAAAAGAATATCCGAACAGCGAATTGGAAGCGTTATTAGAAGGACAAATTGATCGCATTTATGCAGCTTCAGAAAGTGTGGCAGATGGATATTTCAGTATTTATAATCTTCTCATGACAGACGGGCTTGTGTATGATGAGGCAAATCAAGTTAAGTCTATGGATTTGTTAAATATGGGATATTTACTAGAATCTGGAATAGCATATTATGAAGCAACAGGAAATGCAAAACTATTGAGAGTGGGAATTCGTTTCTTAAACCATGCTGTTAACTATATAGATCATGGAAATGTTAATTTAATATCATTCCATCCAGGACCAGAGTATAGTATCATAGCATTTTACGAATATTTGTTAGAACATCCTGAAGTGAAAAATGAGCCATTACTTAACGGAATAGTTAAGAGTGAGGAGGATTATAAAGAATTTGTATATTATTTACTTATAAATAGAGGAAATCACACGGATCCTGTTCGTGCAAATAACTATGGTTCATACGCAAGCGACCATATGAGCTATAAGGATCAGACTACGGCAGCAGGACACTCTGTTATGGCTAATTTATATTATTTTGGTCTCGCACAATATGGAAGAATTTCAGGAGATTTGTCCTTTACAAATAGTGCAAATAGACTATGGGAAAATATTGTAAATAGACAAATGTATATTACAGGCGGTACAGGAAGTGTACACGGTTCTGAAGGATATGGCGGAGATTATCAATTGCCACACAATGGATATTGCGAGAGTTGTGCTTCAGGAGCTCTGGCGCAGTTAAGTGATAGCCTTTCAATGTCACTCGCAGAAGCAAAATATCAAGATATTGTAGAACTTCAGTTATATAACAATTTATTAGGAAGTATAGGTGAAAATGGAACGACATTTTTCTATCAAAATCCATTGACATCTGCATTATCGTCAAGATGGAGCTGGCATGGAGTTGCGTGTTGTACAAAATATGGTCTAATGATATATGGTGATTTGCCACGTTATGTATATGCTTATGATGAAACAAACATCTATGCAAATCAATATATTGGAAGCAATGCAACCTTACATCTGGCATCTGGCGATGTTGTGATTAAGCAGGAATCAGACTGGGTGTGGAATGGTACATCGACAATTACTGTAGAGGCTGGAGCAGAAAACTTAAAAGGTTTGTATTTGCGTTTACCTGAATGGTCATCTACTTCAGTTGTGAAAGTAAATGGACAACCTGTTCAAGTGGAAATTCAAAATAACTATGCGGTGTTAAATCGTACATGGACAGATGGTGATAAGGTAGAGATTTGTGCCGATATGACTCCAACACGTGTTTATTCAAGTCCAAACGTTGTTTATGATGATGGATATGTTGCATTAAAAAGAGGGCCACTTGTATATTGTTTAGAAGGAATTGATAACAAATTTGAGGAACGTGAAGTGACTCCATATATTTCATTACCAAAAAGTAGTAAATTATCAGAGAAAGAAAATAAATCATTATATGGTGGCGTTGTTACAATAAAAGCAGATGCAAAAGTACACTTGGGAGATGAGGTAAAAGATATTATTTTAACAGCGATTCCGTTTTATGCGCGTTCGAATCGAGGGGCAAGTTCAATAGATGTATGGATTGCTGAAGATAATTCTGTAATACCTGAAATGCCAGAAAGTGTAGTGGGTGGAAATATATATATTGATTTTGAGGAGCAAGAGGATGGAGAACGTTTTGATTTTTATAGTACTTCGGCTTCTGCAAGCTTTAAAGTATCGGATGGTATTTTAAAAGCATCCAACAATGGCGAATTAAAGGCAATATTAAAAAATACAGAAGAATTGAAAGACTTTGAAGCGTCTGTAATAATAAAATCCGGAAAAAATATTAATAGCGGTTTGTATATTTTAGCAAGTGATCCTGCAAATCAGCAAGATAAGATTACTGCATATAATATCCACTTAGAAAGCAAGGAAGGAAGCAGTGATTTACATGTTAATGTGTTTAAATTTGATGAAAACGGTGGCTATTTAGGAAAAGTAATAACAACACCAATATCTGGTTATTTCCAGGCGAATATGCCAAAATATGATGTTCCTTTACGAGTAGTAGTCAAGGATGGAGTGTTAGATGTTTATTTAAATAACGCAATCTCACCGGCAATTAGAGGAATAGATGTTTCTGATTTGAGTATAGGTTCCGTTGGTTTGCGTTCACATTTCTCAGATAGTGGGTTTGATAATTTGCTTGTTATTAGTCCTCAAATAAGTGGCACTGAATTTATTCCAGAAGATTCCGAAGACTCTGTCCTTCCAGAAAAACCAGATGACACACTAAAAGAAGCTGTGTATACATTTGAAAGTGTTTGGGAAACCTTAGATTTCGATTTCTATCATTCATCAGCAGGTGGATTTGGATATGGAGATGACAAAATATTTACAGATGGAGAAGAAGGGGAATTCAAAGCAATTTTAAGAGGAAACAATCGTGCATATAAGTCTGTTTCAGTGGATATTTATCCTGATAAAGATGGAAAAATCAATTCAGGTATTTATGTAGGAGCTTCCAATGCAGGACATCGCGTAGACCGCATAAATGCTCTTGGAATTTTAGTACAATCAAATTATAGTGGATGGGAAGATGCTCCAAACAGAATTGATATTATTATTGGGGAATTTCCAACATGGTTGGAATTAGATAGGTTTATCTCTGAAACGGGAAATGAGAATGCATTGTTTACAAATGGAGAAAAGAAGCCACTGAATTTGAAGGTTGATATTGATGGAAATAAGGTGACAGTAACTTTATCATTAATAGAAGAACCAGAACGATACGTTCAGACCATATATAAATATAAGGGAGATATTGATTTAGAGAATGGTTTAGTAGGAATTCGTTCAATGTATGATAAGGGGCAATACGATAATTTCTCAGTTAAGTACATTGAAAAAGAGGCTCTAGAAAATAATAATGATATTGTCGATAAAGATGATGTTGATGGAAACAATGCAAACAAGGGTGTAAACACTGGAGACAACTTGAAAAGCGGATTTTATACAATTATTTTATTACTTTCGGTGTGCGTTATTTTTATAGCATTTAGGAGAAGAAGAGTAAAATAATATTATACAAAATGTTTCTCTTACAAAGAGTGGACTCTATTTCGAGTTCACTCTTTGCAAGAAGAGAAAAGGAGTATTTATGAAAGTTAATATAGTGGTTGTTGGACTTGGATTTGGAGAAAGTTTTGTGGAAATTTACAAACAACATCCTTTAGTAAACACGGTAGGTATTTGCGATATTAATAAAGAATTGGTTACTAATTTAGCTCAAAAACATAATATTGACAGGATTTATACTAGTCTTGATGCTGTTTTAGATGACCAAGCAGTTGATGCCGTGCATTTAATTACGCCGCTTCCACTTCATGAGGAGCAAACAGTCCGTGTTCTAGAAGCTGGAAAACATTGCGCATGTACAGTGCCCATGGCTCTTACATTAGATGGAATTAGGAATATTGTGAAGGCGACTCATAAGTCCAAAAAGAATTTTATGATGATGGAAACATCGCTTTATACATATCAGTTTATGTATGTAAAACAAATGATTGAAAGTGGGGAACTTGGTAAAATACAATTCTTAAGAGGTTCACATTATCAAGATTTAGCAGGCTGGCCAAGTTATTGGAGAGGGCTCCCCCCAATGTATTATGGAACCCATGCAATTGCACCTATGGTTCTTTTGTCGGGTTCTAGAATCAAGCGAGTAAATTGTCTTGGATCGGGTACAATGGCAACAGAGCTCGAGGAACAATATGGTAATCCATATCCTTTGGAATGCGCGTTGCTCGAATTTGAAAATGGATTAAAAGGTGAAGCAACACGCTCTCTCTATGAAACAGCAAGAATGTATCAAGAAGGTTTTTTTGTGTATGGAAGCAAGAAATCGTTTGAATGGGGATTTTGTGATGCTCACGACCCGTATATTACTACATTACTTCCACCACCTGAGGGAAGACGAGGGGGTGCGGCGATGTATGAGGTAAAGGAGATGCCTAATTTTTATCAATATTTGCCAGAAGAATTATGGCGTTTTACAGTAGGTAAAAATTACAATCCACTAAATTCATATGAATCATTACAAAAAGGAAGAGGTGGAGCACATCATGGTTCACATCCACATCTCGTTCATGAGTTTATATCTAGTATAGCTGAAAAGCGTAAACCAAGTATTAATGAAGATATAGGAGCAAATATAACTGCGGCTGGAATATGTGCTCATGAATCAGCTATGAAAAATGGTGAAGCAATAATGGTTCCGACATTTTAGTATGTGTTGTCGCGCCTGTAATACTTTCTTAAAGAAAACGCTTAGAACACAAGATTTAAGTATGATATATGAGAGCTCTGCGTAGGCAGGGCTTTTTCGCATAATGAGGGTTATATAAAATCATTTAAAATAGAGAAATGGAAGCATGTGCAGATGAGCTAATGCACAAAAGAGAAAATGATTGCCTACAATTACACAGTTTGTTACAATAAGAAAAGAAAAACCAAAAGAGAGAAAAACAATGAGCAAAATATTTTATCTAATGGGGAAAAGTGCATCCGGAAAGGATACCATTTACAAAAAAATCAAAGAGGCTATGCCGGAGTTAAAGACGATTGTAATCTATACTACACGTCCAATTCGTCAAGGAGAAGCGGAGGGAGTAGAGTATCATTTCGTGGATGAGGACAAACTGAAAGAATTTCAGAAAGAAGGAAAAGTCATAGAATTGCGGGAATATAATACAGTACATGGTGTATGGAAATATTTTACTGTGGACGACGGTCAGTTTGATGCCGAGGATGATTATATTGCCATTGGTACGCTGGAATCTTATAAAGGCATGCGAGAATATTTGGGTGAAGAAAAATTGGTTCCGATTTATATAGAGGTAGATGACGGAGTGCGATTGGAGAGAGCACTTCATCGGGAGAGAAAACAGAAAGAACCGAAATATGAGGAGTTGTGTCGCAGATTTTTGGCGGACGCTGTGGATTTTTCCACAGAGAAGCTGAATGAAGCAGGGATAACTCATAGATTTTTAAATACAGATGTGGAAACATGTGTAGATGAAATTGTGCTAGGTATTCGGGCAAATTTATGATATACTGTATGGACAGGGAAAAGGAGGTTGATGACATGAGTGGTTTCAAAGGTGTTGTAGGACACAGAGACATCATCGGATACATTCAGGATGCAGTACAGCAAAATAAAGTGTCTCATGCATACATTTTGAATGGGCAGAGAGGCTCGGGGAAAAAGATGCTGGCACGTTTATTTGCCATGACCTTACAATGTGAATCTGGAAAGCCGGAGCCATGTGGGGAATGTCGTTCATGTATTCAGGCCAATAGTGGGAATCAACCGGATATTATTACCGTGAAGCATGAGAAACCTGCTTCTATTAGTGTAGATGATGTGAGGACACAGGTGAATGGCGATATTATGATTAAGCCATATAGCAGTCCATATAAGGTTTACATTATTCCGGAAGCCGACCTCATGACAGTACAGGCCCAGAATGCCATATTGAAAACCATTGAAGAACCACCGGAATACGCGGTTATCTTCTTGTTAACAGAAAATGCAGACAGTCTGCTGCCAACCATTCGTTCTCGTTGTGTTATGTTGAAACTTCGGAACATTAAGGATAAGCTTGTGAAGAAGTATTTGATGGAGCAGATGCAAGTTCCGGATTATCAGGCGGATTTGTGTGCTGCATTTGCACAGGGGAACATCGGCAGAGCGATTATGCTTGCCAAATCCGAGCATTTTAATGAGATTAAAGAAGAAGCGATTCAGCTTTTAAAATACATCGATGAGATGGAACTTTCCGAGATTGTTAGTGCAATCAAGGAGATTAATAAGTATAAATTAGAAGTAACGGATTATTTAGACATTATTATAATCTGGTATCGTGATGTATTGTTATATAAAGCCACAAAGGATGTGGGTGGCCTGGTATTTGGTGACCAATTAAAATTTATCAAAGAGAAGGCTGCAAAGAGTTCTTATGAGGGGCTTGAGACAATTTTAGAAAGCATCGAAAAAGCGAAAGCCAGAATCAAGGCAAATGTTAACTTTGACCTATTAATGGAACTTATGTTGCTTACGATAAAGGAGAACTAGAATTATGACAAAAGTAATTGGAGTAAGATTCCGTCAGGCGGGAAAGGTATACTATTTTTCACCGGGAAAACTTCATATTAGAAAAGGCGATAAAGTAATCGTGGAGACTGCTCGTGGCGTAGAGTTTGGCCACGTTGTGGCTGGTGTTAAGGAAGTGCCTGACGAGGATATTATGCAACCGTTAAAGTCGGTGATTCGTATTGCTACAGATGAGGATAAGAGGAACGAGGAAAGGAATCGGGAAAAAGAAAAGGAAGCATTTGATATTTGCTTGGAGAAGATTCGTAAGCATGAGTTGGATATGAAACTGATTAATGCAGAATATACTTTTGATGGAAATAAAGTGCTGTTTTATTTTACTGCAGACGGAAGAATCGATTTCCGTGAGTTGGTAAAGGATTTAGCAGCAGTATTTCGTACTCGCATTGAGCTTCGTCAGATTGGAGTGCGTGATGAGACAAAGATTCGAGGTGGGATCGGAATCTGCGGACGACCTCTTTGTTGTAGCACATATTTATCAGAGTTTGCACCGGTATCCATTAAGATGGCAAAGGAGCAAAATCTCTCTTTGAATCCGACGAAGATTTCCGGGGTGTGTGGAAGACTTATGTGTTGTCTTACCAATGAGGAGGAGACTTATGAAGAACTGAACAGCCGTCTCCCGGCCATTGGCGATTATGTAACAACACGTGACGGATTGAAAGGGGAAGTGCAGAGTGTAAGTGTACTTCGCCAACTTGTAAAAGTGGTTGTTACTATGGATGATGATGAAAAGGAAATCCGCGAGTATAGGGCGGATGAGCTTCGTTTCAAACCGAGGAAAAAGAAGAACGATATTAAATTGACTAAAGAAGAGATGCGTGAATTATCCGCTTTGGAGAAAGAATAGATGAAACTAAAACCGGAAGAACGTCTGGATGATTTGCAGGTAAACGGATATGAGATTATTCAACATCCAGGGAAATTTTGTTTTGGAATGGATGCAGTGCTTTTAGCCAATTTTGCCCGTGTAAAAAAACAGGAGCGGGCACTTGATTTGGGCACAGGAACCGGCATTATTCCTATCCTGCTGACAGCCAAGACGGAAGGAGAGACATTTGTTGGTCTTGAAATTCAGGAAGAAAGTGCTGATATGGCACGAAGAAGTGTCCTGCATAATCATTTGGAAAAACAAGTGGAGATTGTAACCGGAGATATAAAAGAGGCAGCCCAGATTTTCGGTCCTGTCTCTTTTGATGTCATAACAGTAAATCCACCATACATGATTGGCCAACATGGAATTGCCAATCCATCTGATACGAAAGCCATTGCCAGACACGAGGTGCTCTGTACCTTAGACGACATATTAAGAGAGAGTGCAAAATTATTAAAATATCGAGGCAGATTTTATATGGTTCACAGGCCCTTCCGATTGGCGGAAATTCTGTCCAAGATGGTACAAGCAGGAATTGAGCCGAAGCGAATGCGGATGGTGCATCCATTTGTAGATAAAGAGCCTAATATGGTTTTGATTGAAGGACTGCGCGGAGGTAATTCCCGAATGACAGTGGAACCGCCGCTGATTGTTTATAAGGAACCGGGAGTGTATCATGACGAATTGCTTGTGGAATATGGTATGAAGTAAGAGAGGAAAAACAGTATGGCTGGAAAATTATACTTGTGCGCGACGCCAATTGGGAACCTGGAAGATATGACATTTCGGGTGATACGTACATTAAAAGAAGTAGATTTGATTGCGGCGGAAGACACCAGAAACAGCATCAAGTTGTTGAACCACTTTGAAATCAAGACACCGATGACTAGTTATCACGAATATAATAAGATAGAAAAAGGCAGAAAACTAGTGGAAAAACTGCAGTCCGGGATGAATATCGCATTGATTACGGATGCAGGAACTCCAGGCATCTCAGATCCGGGAGAAGAGTTAGTGAAAATGTGCTATGAAGCAGGGATTGAAGTGACTTCCCTTCCGGGAGCTGCTGCGTGTATTACAGCACTGACCTTGTCGGGATTGTCTACAAGACGCTTTGCATTCGAAGCATTTTTGCCATCAGATAAAAGGGAAAAACAGGCTATTTTAAAAGAACTTGAGAATGAGACAAGAACCATCATTCTGTATGAAGCACCACATCGCTTACTGCGTACTCTGCAGGAACTTTTCGAAAATCTTGGCAATCGTAGAATCACTGTTTGCCGGGAGTTAACCAAAAAGCATGAGACTGCGTTTGCAACTACATTGGAAGAAGCTGTTGCATATTATGAAGCCAATGAGCCGAAGGGTGAATGTGTGCTTGTAATTGAGGGTAAAAGCCGAGAGGAACTTCGACAGGAGGAAGTGGCGAAGTGGGAAGAGATGAGCCTTGAGGAACATATGGAGCATTATCTGAGTCAGGGCATGGAAAAGAAAGACGCCATGAAGCAGGTTGCAAAGGACCGAGGAATTAGTAAGCGGGACGTGTACAATCAGTTGCTGTAAATGACTGAGAGTGTGGTTTCGAAAAATTTTATACATTTCGTCGGATTGTACAGTAATTTAAAAAAAATTTGGTCAAGTTGGTCATAGACCTACTTGACTTTTTTTATTATACTGATAAAAGTTAAAAACTGAAAGTCATTAGGAGGACATGAAAATGGCAGGTTTATCATTAAGAAACATTAACAAAGTATATCCAAACGGATTCCATGCAGTAAAAGATTTTAATCTTGAGATTGAAGATAAAGAATTTATCATCTTCGTTGGACCTTCAGGATGTGGAAAGACAACAACACTTCGTATGATCGCTGGTCTGGAAGAAATTTCTTCAGGAGAATTAGAAATTGACGGAAGACTTGTAAATGACGTAGAACCAAAGGATAGAGATATCGCGATGGTATTCCAAAACTACGCATTGTATCCACACATGACAGTATACGATAACATGGCATTTGGTCTTAAGTTAAGAAAAGTACCAAAGAATGAGATCGACAGAATGGTTCGTGAAGCAGCTAAGATTCTTGACCTTGAAGCTTTATTAGACCGTAAACCAAAAGCATTATCAGGTGGACAAAGACAGCGTGTTGCTATGGGACGTGCTATCGTTCGTAATCCTAAGGTATTCCTTATGGACGAACCTTTATCAAACTTGGATGCTAAATTAAGAGGACAAATGCGTATCGAGATCTCTAAATTACATCAGAGATTAGGTACAACTATCATCTACGTTACTCATGACCAAACAGAAGCTATGACACTTGGTACAAGAATCGTAGTTATGAGTGCAGGTATTGTTCAACAGGTAGATACACCACAAGCATTATATGATTCACCATGCAACTTATTCGTTGCTGGATTTATCGGATCACCACAGATGAACTTCTTAGATGCTGTATGTAAAGTAGAAGATGGAAAAGCATACCTTCAAGTTGGACCAGCATCTATCGCATTGACAGATGCTAAATCTAAGAAATTAATCGAAGGCGGATACGATGGAAAGAAAGTTGTACTTGGTGTTCGTCCTGAAGATGTACATGATGAGGAAGACTTTATCGCAGCATCTCCAAATACAGTAATCGAATCTACAATCCGTGTATACGAAATGTTAGGTGCTGAAGTTTACTTATACTTCGATTACGAAGGAGCTAGCATGACAGCAAGAGTTAAACCAGGAACAACAGCTAGAACAGGCGACACAGTGAAGTTTGCATTAGATGCAGAAAAGATTCACGTATTTGATAAAGAATCAGAAATGACAATTACAAACTAACTTTGTATTTTCAAAGAATAAAGTGGGAGACCCCTAGGTTTCTCACTTTTTCTTTGCTATAAAATAGTAAAATTTAGGGAAAATTAATTGTATAAATTATGTGACAGTGCTATTCTGTAGAAAAAGTGAAAAAGGGTGAAAAAATGGATTTAAATAAAGAAAATATAAAAAAAATTAAGGGTTTGATTCTTTTTACAATTTTAATTTTGGTGGCTTTGTGGAACTACAAAATGTTGTTTTCCGGTATCAAGTTTTTAGGCCATGTCATATTGCCATTTGCACTGGGTGGCGCCATAGCCTTTGTACTAAACGTACCAATGCGTTTCATTGAGGAAAAACTTTTCAAGGGAACCAAAATGGTTGAGAAAAAATGGGGTGCCAAGTTCATGCGTCCTGTGAGTTTTCTTCTGGCGCTTATTTTTGTAATTGGGTTATTGTCGATAGTGATGTTTGTTGTAGTGCCGGAATTGGGAAATACTATTATGAATCTGGGAAAGACCATGCAGGAATTTATTCCCCAGGTTCAAGCATGGGCAGTACGGTTATTTCAAGACAATCCGGAATTGGTAGAACAGATTCAGGGACTAGAATTTCAATGGGATAAGATACTTGGTGATGTTGTGGACTTCTTTAAGACAGGCGCCGGAAGTGTAATAGATACCACGTATGCAGCTGCAAAAAGTATCGTAAGTGGAGTATACACATTTTTTATTTCCTTTGTATTCTCCTGCTATATTTTATTACAAAAAGAAAAGTTAGGCATTCAAGTACGGAAACTCATGTATGCATTCCTACCACAGGATTGGACAGAGATATTTCTTGCGTTGGGTTCTGTGACTTCCAAGACTTTTTCCAGCTTTTTAACAGGGCAATGTTTGGAAGCCATTATATTAGGGGTTATGTTTTTGGTAGTCATGTCCATATTAAAACTACCATATGCACTGTTGATTTCTGTATTGATTGCATTTACGGCACTGATTCCAATCTTTGGAGCGTTTATCGGATGTGGCGTTGGAGCGCTTCTGATTTTTATGGTGGATCCTATGAAAGCCCTAATCTTTATTATTATGTTCCTAGTGTTGCAACAGATTGAGGGAAACTTTATCTATCCACATGTGGTAGGGAATTCAGTAGGGCTTCCATCTATCTGGGTGCTTGCGGCAGTCAGTGTGGGTGCCAGTCTTATGGGACTCGTAGGAATGTTAATCTTTATTCCAATTGTATCTGTAGTGTATACGCTGCTGGGTGGAATCGTGAATCGCAGGTTGCGAGAAAAAAACATAAAGGTAGAGTAAATATTTCTATATGGTGAATAATTGTCTTGAAATACCCTGCGTTTTGGCAGAAATAAGGGTGTTTCAGGACATTTTTTATTAGCCGATGCATATAATATGAAAAAACATAATCAGGAGGTTATATGCTGAATTTTCTGTGGGCAGGAATGATTATTCTTGGAGTCTTATATGGTGCTTTGCAAGGAAATCTAGCCGAAATTACAAATGCGGCCCTAGACTCATCCAAAGAGGCTGTAGCCCTCTGTA
>JAZQBW010000108.1:0-5886 GCA_045545895.1 Faecalimonas sp. | reverse complement strand
ACTTCCAGATGGGATTTCGATAAGGGTTTTGGATGGAACTGGGTGTTTAACAGCGAGATTGTACATGCGGTATCCGATAAACCGGAAGGACCTTATCATTTTAAAAGAGTGGTATTCCCACGTAGGGGAAGAGAATATTTTGACGGGATGAATACCCATAATCCTTTTATTAAAGAATATAACGGAAAGTTTTATCTCTATTACATGGGCTGTACCTATGGAGGAAAGATTCCGAATAACATGCATGAAATATCAGAACATTATGCTTTGGAAGCATGGAACAGAAAACGAATTGGAGTTGCGGTAGCAGATGACATTAACGGGGAATTTGTAAGATGCGATACCCCGCTTTTAGAACCACGTGATTGCAGATATTGGGATTGCACCATTACAACCAATCCATCGGTTACCATTTTGCCAGATGGAAAGACTTATATGATTTACAAATCAAGACGTTCCATCAATGACCCGTTGCAGTTTGGCATTGCGGTTGCAGACAGACCGGATGGGGAATTCAAGCGTATTTCTGACGAACCGATTTTACAGTTTCCGGGAACAAAATATGACATGGAAGATCCGTTTATCTGGTATGACAAAAAGAAAGAGAAATTCTGTATTGTGGCAAAGGATAATTGTGTGGATCCGGCTACAGGTATTACGGGACAATATGGAGGCGGCTTCTATGCGGAAAGTGACGACTGTATTCATTTTGAGCTTCCGGAAAATCCAACCGTTTATACCAGGGAAGTACACTGGCAGGATGGCAGAGTGACGCTCCAGGGAAATCTGGAAAGACCGAACATCTTATTTGACAAGGAAGGGAATCCAACACACATTTTCTGTGCCAGCGGATATTCCACAGAACCGTATTATTTTAATGATTCCAATACATATGTAATATGTATGCCACTGATCAAAAAGTAACAATGAAATTGCAAAGGAACTAAGATAGTGTTATGAAAGGATATATTCTCGGCACCGATTGGTGGGATGATTGCGACGATGTGGTTGCAGTTCGGATTCTGGCAAGAGTACATAAAGAAGGAAGAATTCATCTTAAGGCTATCGCCATCAACGTGTGTAACGAATTTTCAGTACCATCTTTAGATGGATTTTTAAAACTAGAGAATGTTAAAAATATTCCGATAGGAATTGATAGAGAAGCAACAGATTTTGAAGGTAGGCCGACCTATCAGAATTATCTAAAGGAATATGCGAGAGATTATCTCTCTAACGATGACGCGGAGGAAGGCGTACGACTCTACCGGCGAATGCTGGCTGAAAGTGATGAAAAGTTGGACATCATAGAGATTGGTTATTTGCAGGTACTTGCGAATGTGTTACAAAGCGTTCCTGATGATATTTCTGACAAATCTGGTATAGAACTGATAAAAGAAAAGGTTTCTAAAATCTGGATTATGGCAGGAAAATGGGATGAAGACGGAGGGTTTGAGAATAATTTCGCAAGAAACCAGCGTGCTAGAGATGCGTCGGAGGCTGTTTGCCGACTATGTCCCGTGCCGATTACTTTTTTGGGATTCGAGGTTGGAGTGGAAGTCATAACCGGAGACGAACTTGAAAAGGGCGATTATCTTTATCAGGCAATGTGCGAATATGGGGCATATAATGGCAGAAACTCATGGGATCCGATGCTTGTGGAACTTGCTGTTACGGGAGACGAGGCTGTGGCTGGATATGATGTTGTAAAGGGAACTGCAAGGGTAGATAGAATTACAGGTGCAAATTATTTTCAAAAAAATGATACAGGAAATCATCAGTTTGTAGTTTTAAAATATGCACCTAATTATTATAAAAGTAAAATCAACCTATTGATAAAATGAACAGAGAAGGAGCAAGGTATGAAAAAACTTATGACAGCCATTGTTGGCTATGGAAATAGAGGGCAAATCTATGCCAATTATTCATTAGACGAGCCTTTGGAACTTGGGGTTGCAGCAGTGATTGACCCAAATGATTTTAAATTGCAGGAAGCGAAAAAGAAATATGGTCTCAGCGATGATTGTCTGTTTCATGATTTTGACGCGTTTGTAGCAAGTGGGATTGCGTGTGATTTTGTAGTTAATGCGACCATGGACCAATATCATTATGAAACAGCGATGCAAATATTAGATGCCGGATATGACATGTTGATGGAAAAACCAATTGTTCCAAATGCAGAACGGTTAAGAGAAATTGAAAGTCTTGCAAAAGAAAAAGGTGCACAGGTATTTGTGTGTCACGTGCTTCGCTACACACCGTTTTATCGCAAGATAAAGGAATTACTCAATGCCGGCACAATCGGAGATATTGTGACAATGGAACTCAATGAACATGTTTGTCGTCCCCACTTCATGAGTTCTTATGTAAGAGGAAAATGGAATTCAGAAGAAACTTGTGGTTCTGGATTTTTGCTTGCAAAATCATGTCATGATTTGGACCTCATTTGCTGGTTGAACAACGCATCTGTGCCGGAAAAAGTTGCAAGCTTAGGAAATCGTTCTAAATTCATTCCGCAAAATGCACCGGAAGGGGCAACGGAGTATTGTTATCAGTGTAAGCACGAGAAAAATTGTCCGTATTCGGCGCTAGATTTATATTTGGAAAAGAATGCTTTTGATTTTCTAGTGTGGGATAGACTAAATAAACCGTTGGATGAGATTACCGATGAAGAAAAGGCAGAGTTCTTAAAGAAGGATATTTATGGAAAATGTGCATATACCTGTGGCGGTGACATTGTTGACAGACAGAATCTGATTATTGGTTTTGAAAATGGTTCTCTTGCAACCTTTAATATGGTAGGCGGGTCTACTCGCGCAAGCAGATTTATTCACATTGTAGGTACGTTGGGCGAGATTGAAGGTGTATTGGAAACAAATGAAATTACACTCCGCACTTACGCAAGAGATGCCCTTATGGGAAAAACAGAAACGATAGATGTTCATCCAATCAGCAATGCAAAAGATGGTGGACACAGCGGTGGAGATTATGCAATTATGCATGATTTGGTGCGCTATCTGAACGGAGATAAAAGTTCGATTTCTATTACATCTATCGAAGATTCTGTGAATGGTCATCTTTGCGTTTATGCTGCGGAAGAGTCAAGAAAGACAGATCGATTTGTAAAAGTCAGATGAGATTTAGATTAGGTGATAAAAGATGATTTCTAATAAAAAAACAATTTGGATTAACGAGAGAAATGACGAAGATACCTATGCAGAATTTATTGGTACTTTCCGCAAATGTCAACCAGAAAAAACTGTCCTAAAAATCGCTTGCGAAGGACACTTTGCAGTTTACCTAAATGATAAGTTAGTCTTTTTCGGTGCGTCTGCAGATTATCCGTGGTATAAACAGTATCACAAGAAGGATATTTCCGCTTTTTGCCAGGAAGAGAATGAAGTAAAAATTCTCGTGTGGTATCCGGGTAGGAACAGTTCCACTTACATCAAAGATGAGGCTGGATTATTCTTTTCCATTGAACAAAGGGGAACGGTACTCTTAGAGAGTGGTACTCACATATTGGCTCGAAGGAATTGTAATTATAAAAATGGTTATTGTAAAAATATTACTACTCAATTGGGCTTTAGTTTTTTCTATGACAATACCATAGAAAATCAAATACCATATAGTCCGAGTGTGGAACGCAAAGTTATAGAAAAACTGTATTTAAGAAAAACCGAAGAAATCAAGTTGGAAAAACCAGTGAAAACCAATTGCGTTAAGGTGGAGAATGGATATCTTATAGATTTGGGTGAAGAAACCGTTGGATTTTTGGATTTGGAGTTTGTAAGCCCAGCGGAGCAAGATATTCTCATTTCCTATGGAGAGCATTTGGTAGATGGGAAGGTGCCAAGAGTCATTGGAGAGCGGGATTTTAGTGTGGAATTTCGTGCTAGAAAAGGTGAGAATGATTACTTGAATCCATTTCGACGTTTGGCAGGAAGATATTTGCAGGTGGAATGTGAATTCCCATTAGAGGTATCTTATATTGGGATTCGTCCTACAGATAGAAGAGTCATTGTAAACAAGAAGAACTTTGAAGACCCATTGTTGCAGAAAATCTATGATGTGTCTGTGAATACATTAAAGAAATGTATGCATGAGCATTATGAGGATTGTCCTTGGCGGGAGCAGGCGATGTACATATTGGACAGCCGAAACCAGATGCTGTGTGGCTATTATGCATTTAAAGGGTACAGCTATCAACGGGAAAATCTTCTGTTTATTTCGAAGGGACAAAGAGCAGATGGACTTATGAGTCTCTGCTTCCCGGCTGGTGAAGATATTTCGATTCCGTTCTTCTCGCTGGCGTATTTTCTCCAGGTGGCAGAATACATTCAGCACACAAAAGACGCCTCTGTTTTGCCGAAAGTGAAACCTGTATTAGATAGGATACGAAAAGCGTTTGAAGACAGAAGAGATGAGACTGGACTTGTTCCTAATTTCCCAAGTCCACACTGGAATTTCTATGAGTGGAGTGAACATAGCAATAATGAGCCGGAAAAACGAATAACGCAAGAAGGAACATACGAATTTCAGTATGATCTTATATTGAATTGTATGTATGTTATGGCTTGTAATGCTTATGAAAAGCTATATGGAGATAAGATAAACACAGATAGTGTGCTTGCGGCAATTCATAAGACTTTCTACAACGCAGAAAAAGGTTTATATAAATTGTCCACACATGGAGAAGCCTATAGTCAGCTTGGAAATAGCTTGGCGATTTTAGTTGGTTTAGGTGATGCAGATTTAGCTCATAGAATCGTAACAGATAAGAGTTTAATACCAGTTACCTTATCTATGAATACTTTCTATTATGATGCTTTGTTGTCTTTTGGCGACAAGTATAGCACCTTTGTCATAGAGGACATCAAGAGAAAATATGGTAACATGTTAGACCAAGGGGCTACTACTTTCTGGGAGACAGAAAAAGGATGGGAAGACTTTGAGGGCGCAGGAAGCCTGTGTCATGGTTGGTCTGCAATACCGGTGTATTATTTGTTGAAACTACTTTCTAAATAAATGATGGAATGAAAAAAGATGGCACGTCGGATTGGCGTGCCATCTCTTCTTAATACAATTCGTTTTATTTTTGTCCTGCCAGAAGAGCTTCTAATTCGGCGATTCTTGCATCTTTGTGACTGAGTTGTTGAGCCTGTGCATCCAATTGTTGAGCCTGAGTATTTAATTGCTGTGTTTGTTCGTCTATTTGGTTTGTTAGAAGGGCATTTTTTTCTTCCAGTAGTCGTTTGTCCCTTTCCAGAGTGCGTTGTAGGCGCTCTGCATCTTCACGGGCACGGCATTGTTGACGAACAATTTCATCTGCATTTGCTACATATAGACTGTTTGCCGCTTCCTGCAAATATTCATTTTCCTTTGCTAACATTTTGATATCCTCCCATGTTTTGGCTTTGAAGATACGCGCCCAATAGTCAATGTGATAAGCTTTATCTTCTTCTGTTGCCAATTCTATTTGATTCAAGTCTACCACAGAGAGTGTAAATTTGTCACTATACAGTAAGTGATTTTCTACATTTAACATCTTGTATGTAGCGTAGAATTCAGGTTCTTCCGGATGCAGAGTGAAATCAAGAAAACCGATATGAATTACAGGTAGAACATCTAGGTATTTCTGTCCACGATAGAGCTGGTCGAAGGAACGACATAAGTAGGAGAGAGAACGTTCTGGCCAATTGTACTCATTAGCTACTTGCATCTCCAGATTAATGAGGGTGTCGTCGTTTAAGAGCACGTTAATGTCAAGAATAAATTCTTTTCCGGTGATATCACCTGCCAGATTAATGGGATTGGTGATTTCAATTTTCCGAATTTGTTCGGGTTTTAGGTGTAATAGGGAGCAGATAAGCCCTTTCAACACTTTCT
>JAZQBW010000107.1:0-4647 GCA_045545895.1 Faecalimonas sp. | reverse complement strand
AAAATATTCTCTTCCCCTACGTGGGAATACCACTCTTTTAAAATGATAAGGTCCTTCCGGTTTATCGGATACCGCATGTACAATCTCGCTGTTAAACACCCAGTTCCATCCAAAACCCTTATCGAAATCCCATCTGGAAGTGAACATATGATATTGGCCATCCACTTCAATTACAGATGCATCCCACAAATAATGATTTTCAAATTCTAATGCCTTTACGGCTTTTCCTGTTTTATAACCAAAGTTGTTTGCCATGATTCTTACCTCGTGTAAAAATTTTCCTAGTAAACGAATAGGGCTGACGGACAGCCCTATTCATTATATCATTTTTAGAATTAATATACTACTAATACAGCTTCACCTGGTTCTAATGTGATCTCAGCACTACCTGTATATTCGGTTTCTTTGCCCTGGTAAATTGTAGTCATTGCAGAAGCACCACTGGAAATGGTAACTGTATTATCATTTACATCGCTATAGTTTACGATGTACATTGCGTGCTTACCATCCGCGGTTTTAAAGCAACCTGCAAATGCGCCATAGGTGTTCTCAGATAATGTAAAGCTTGCGCCTTCGTATTCATCGTAGGTGCGGTTAGTAAATGCTTTAGTGCCAGTGGTCCAACTCCATCTGCCTCCGGTTGTAATCTCGATTGAACTAACCGTCGACTCAGCATCCTCCGCATAATTACCTACTGCCATGAATCCTTCGTGCGTTGCCCCCTTTAGAATATTATCAATGGCCGCTACTTGCTTATTCACAGATGTTGCCCATGTTCCAAATTTGCTAATATTTCCAGCCTCATCCAACAAACCAGATGCGCATGTTCCATCATTATAATCCTGCAACTTAGAAGCCGGCACCAATGTGAAATACTGCAGCACATCACTTCCGAATGCAAGATTCATATTTGCCTGCCATTTCATCTGAGCATCGTTAAAGTTATGGTTAACGCCACTCTCCGTACTTGCAGTTGCTGCTACGAAGGTTCTAAATTCAAGTGTCTTACCTTCAACAGCCTTTTCTGAAACATTCTTTGCCAAAGCAAGATTTAATAAAACAGCATCCATATCGGTAATTTCAGATGAATTCTCCGCCACAGGTGTGATTACTAATTCATTGTCTTTTATAGTAGTGTATCTTGTCCTTAAAGCTGCAACAGAATCTTCATCTGTTCGAACAAACGGATATTCTGTAAAGCTGATATAATCCAACCCAAAATCATTTACCAATTGTTGCAGATAGTTATAATATCCGTTGCGCATACGCGTTTTGGCCTCTGAGTTATAACCATTATCAAGCAATCCATGGTCGCCACCAAAAGCATTTGTCCACAAGTCGTATTCTGCTTCTTTAATAGCTGTAGCAAGCTCCGTATAAAGTTCCACCTGACGCACTCCTGCGAAATTACCAGTATTTGGATAGGCTTCGGACTTAGGCTCGTCAATAAGGAACAGACTGTCAAAAGATTGATAATTCTTATAATTTACTACACTTTCCTCTACTTCTTCTTTTGTGATATCCGTATCAACTGCCGCTTCCGCTTTCTGGTCCTCTGCATTATCAGTACTCTTTACCACTTTTGCAATTAATCTTGCATCCCTAACTGTAACTTTCATGCCATATTTCTGCGCATAAGCTAATTCCTGATACGTTCTGTAACGCGCCAATGGATCATCGCTGTATGCTGTATCAGATTCAATAATATGATTCACACCTATTGCCTTGATATTTTGATAAGTTGCGTCCTCAATAAGCGATGCAGTTGGGCTGAAGAATCCTGAGATTCTCATAACGTTTGTATCAGCCTCATAAGTCTCTAAAAGCATAGACCTAATACCATCGATATCATCTGCGTCTACTTTGCCATCATAGTTCGTGTCACATAAGCGGGTCTCATAACCTTCTCCGTATGCCTCATATGTTGTCTTACCAGTCTGTTTCATTTTTAAACTTCTGACCAAAGAAGCCGCCGACACATCTGTCTCGTAATAATAGCATGCAATTTCTTGTACATAATCAGAAACACCATCATTAAATTCTAGCTTGTAATTACCTGTCTCTGTGATTGTGGTTGGTGTAGTAGCCTCAATCCACTCCCCATTTGCATCCTGCTTATAAAATGTAACTTCTTTATATGCTGGAATTGTATAAGTATGATCATCCTTCGCCAAATCATGATACAAAACAGGCAAGGTCTTTACGGAAGGTCCTAATACAACATAACAATTATCTACCAGATTGGTATCCGTATTAGAATTATAATGCATTACATTGGATATTGAATCCGCAAAATTATAGAACACAAATGGTGCGTTGTTATACAGTTTGTTATTAAAGGACATGTATAAAAGAATGTTCTTTCCAACCTGCACCGTATCAAGCTTCCAAGAAAATTCCACTCCTCTAAACGTATCTGTGCTAAGTCCTGCCACCATCGGATCAAGTGTAAATGAATGTATCTGCGTTGCAATGCCATCTACAGTATCAACGCATCTAATACTCATTTCCCCTTCAGTATTAAGTTCAATTATAATACCATACCAAGCATTACTTGATGTTCCACCATATACAATTTGGTGTTGTCCTACCGAATCATTGGTATCTACAAACTTCACTACCTCATACAGGGATGTATCTATTAAATTCGTAAGCTTTGTATTTGCACCTCGCAGTTCCAGGTTTCTCAATTTGAAATCGGCACTTACTTTATCCGCCTCTTCTTGCGTCCAATCATCAAAACCAATTTCTGTCAAGCCTGTTGGAACTGTTGTTCTGGATGAATATGGAGTAATCGAAGCGCTATCAAAAACCATAATAAGTGTTGTTCCTAAATCTGTATCCTGATATTGTGTAAATATAAATGCATCTCCAAGAATCTGGTCATCAATCCAAACACGTACAGTTCTCGTACTTCCGGTTGCGTCTTTTCCATCCCAGTCTGTCATTGCAATCTTGACATTAAACTTCTCGCCTATAAAGCTTGTTAAGCCATAATGCTTTGGATTGACAGTCAAAGAATAAGCAGTCATACTTCCTTCTCCATTCATTGTCAATGTTCCATCTGCATTTACCAATAATTTAACACCGCGCCATACATCTGACGCACCGTAAATAAAATAAGAACCTGCTGTCATTTCAATATCGCCGCTAAATAACGTTCCGTCCAAATCTGTAAGATGAAGTGCACTTCTTGCTTCATTACTACTATATGTCACACCGCCTGTATAACCGAATTCCTCCCAAGAAAGTTCAGTAAGACCGGTTGGTACAGGAATATTGTTTGGAATAGTAACGGACTTCGAATAATTAGTTCCCATTGCAACAAGCCAGATTTTATTGCCGAGCAAATTATAACCGTCGACTTTCTGTACCTTCACATTGCTACACACTGCCATACCATTCAACCAAACGCTGAATCTAGCAGTTGTTGCATCCTCGCCTATATCTCGCATCTCCACGCGAAGCTTTACTTTTTCATCAGCCCAAGTATCAAGATTAAATGTTGACGGTTTACATGTATATTCAAAATTATAGGTGTTTTCTTGAAGCACATATCCTGAACTTTTCACAAAAAATGTTCCATTTGCATCAACTCCCATATGAATTCCATGCCATGAACTTTCAGATGCGGCATACATCAATGCTGACCCAGCTGAAAAAATAATCTCATCTTCAAAAGCAGTCTCTGTCAAACTAGAACCACTGTATGTCAATTGACCTTCACCGTCGTTACTATAAGTTTTACCGTATTCCGCACCAGTAAAATCTTTCCAAGTAATCGGTGCTAAATCCTTTTCCGGAATGATAATTGTTCCCGTTCCATTTATTGGATTCACTACTATGTTATCTCCAATATAGCCTATTGCATCATCTCCCTCATTCCTTGTTAATGAAATGGTTTCTCCTGCTTGATGGCCATTTACATAGACATTTACGCTGGCAGAAGTAGTTGTTACATCTGTCATTTCTACGCGAAGAGTAATTTTTTCACCTTCTAACGATGTGTAATCTCCAAAGCTTTGCGCATCATAAACTTGATTGTCAACACCTGAGTAACTGGAGCAATGAAGTCTAAATTGACCCGATTCATTTAATCCAATCAGAAGCCCATGCCACGGACCATCCGAGCCATACAATAGATATGAATTTGCTCCAAAAATAATATCTCCTTCAAATACTGTATCATCCAAGCTATCTCCGCCAGCATAATTCAATGAAGTCATACTCGTGTATGGTTTTTCATATTCTGCACCGGTAAAATCTTTCCAACTAATCGGGGTTAACCCTTCTTTTGGTTCTGCAGGTGTTACAGAACCGTTTACGCAGACGCAAAAATAAGTTCCAAAGTTACTATCCGCTAACGTGTATCCTTCGATTACAGCTACATTATTAATCCAAATGCTAAGCTTCATACTTGCCCAAGACTGTGTCCCGCTATAATTTGTCAACTGAATCTTCAAGGTGAACTGCTCTCCCGCAAAACTGTCAAGTAGTCCGTACGCATTTGCGTCAGTAACTGTTACTGCATTGTCTGTTACTGTACTTCCGTCAGGATTGTACAGCCAGCTAAGCACGCCACCTACTTTGAATGCTCCGTTCACCACTTGCATTTTTAAACTATGACTGCCCGTACTACCACCATAG
>JAZQBW010000106.1:0-2205 GCA_045545895.1 Faecalimonas sp. | reverse complement strand
AATTTTAAGAATTCCTTTGCACCTTCTTTTTCAGTAGAATATTTTGGTATAAAGAATGTCTGCGATGGATTGTTTGTTGCTACCGAATTTCTTGCCTTCTGTACATAATCCCAATCTGCTGCTGAAACAGTTTTACCATTTACATTATAACCATCTCCTGACTGATACTGACTGATATCCTCTTTTCCCTCGGTTACTGCATCAATTGCAGACACTAATTTACGAAGTTCCATATCGCTACCAACAGTTGTCAGTTTTTCTGTAACACTAGAAATAACCGGAGCCTTCATAACTCCAAAACCACTGATATCTGCTGTACTCTCCATCTCATTGGCCATCCACGAACCATTAACAACCATTCCTATATCCTGATTCAAGAACTTTGTTTGCATCGTAATATGGTCTTGTGAATTTGATCCTGCCTGCACATATTCCGGTGTGATGAACTTTGCAAGTTCTTTTAGAGCATAATAACGACCATCTTTCGTTGTAAATACTTCTTTACTCGGACTATTTCCCTTGGCATCTTTACAGCCATAGAAGTTGTTGATAAAGTAATCAATTCCATCATATTGAGCTTGCCATAACTGTTGAACATATGTCCAATAACCTCCACTGACATTTCCTGCATTAAAATGTGTCCATGGAGTAATTCCTGCTTCATATAACTTATCGCACACAGATACCATCTCACCCGTTGTACGTGGTGTCTCTGCAATACCAGCTTTCTCGAACAACTTCTTGTTATAAACGATACCAATATTTCCACCGCCCCATGTCAGAGAATAATAATGTCCGTCTGCTGCTTTCTCATAATCCAGATAATTCGCATTGAATTTCTCTTTCAAAGTCTTACTGTCTCCATCTGCAGTACTCTCAAGCACATCATCAAGCGGTTCCAAATTTTCGATTTGGTAAGTCTTGCTTCCCATATATAAATCAATCTTATCAATATCTTCTTCACCAAATGCTGCCTGCACTGCATCCTGGCTGGCAGTTGCTGTATAAGTAACATACCAATCAGATTGCTTCTCATTAAAAGCTTTTATCATGGCATCCATATAATCTGTACCTAATCCTGAATTCCAGTAGCTAATCTGAACTTCTTTTCCACCATTACTATTGTTAGCTTTCTTTGAGTCTCCCCCGCCACATCCTGTCATCGATAGGGTTACAACTGCTGCCATAAGTAATGCTAATATCTTTTTCATTCTCTTCATCATTTTAAGTATCCTCTCTTTCTTTAAAATTAACCTTTTAATCCACCAATAGTCACATTCGTAGTGATTACCTTATTAAATGCGATAAATAATATAATTGCCGGAATTGAAATAATCACGCAGGCCGCAAACAGAATATCCAGCCTTGCACGATATATCATCTCCGTATTAAATTGATAGATTCCAACTGGTAATGTCGGTAGGTTTGGCAAATAGACAAGTTGCGATTCATAACTGTTCCACTGTCCCAGCCATGTGGTAAGGAATAACGCCCCTGCGATACCCTTCACCATCGGCATCATTACCTTGAAATATATCTGAAATTCATTTGCCCCATCCATCATGGCTGCTTCCGCGTATGACCATGAAAGATTTTTGAAACAAGCACGATAATACAGGAATCCTGTTCCAAAGCCACTTGCTGCAGTCAATATCTGTGCATAACTATCAATCAAGCCTAAACTATGAAATAACTTATAAGTAGCACCCGCCGTTCCATACAAAGGCAATGTAATCATAATCAGAATAATTGTATACGGTAAATTACTTCCCGGAAATTTATATACCGTACAACAGTATGCAAATGTCATTGTTGTAAATTGTATAATTAATGATGTCCCTACTGAAAAGAACACACTGTTAAACAACATATCGAAGAAATTATTACCGTTAACTTCCAACCGCTGAAACACTTCAATATAGTGCGACCAATCCCATATCTTTGGTAATGAAAATGGCGTAAGAACTATCTCTGTATGTGTTTTACAGCCTGCGATTATTGCCCAAACCAAAATATATGTATAGCTTGCTGCTACAAGTAAAAAGATGAAGGAAACAAACAGATGTACTGCTATCTCTGCTTTACTTTTTCGTGCAAATTTTTCTTTAAAATACATAAGTCATCTCCCCCTTTCTAATACTCTACTTCATCGAATGCCCTGTCTGTCCATCGACGTATTACTAGCGACAATGCAACAGCAATAAC
>JAZQBW010000105.1:0-3993 GCA_045545895.1 Faecalimonas sp. | reverse complement strand
GTTTCGTAATACCAATCAGGCATATATTGGAACCGTATATCAATATTCTAATTTTGAGATGACATTTGACGTGCCATTTATGCAAATGGAAGATGAATTTGATGAGGACGGCAACCTCATTAAGAAAAAGCACGGAACAATCATGGTATCTTTTGGTGGAGAGCAATCTAAAGCAACCAGCAAAGGGTGGACATACGCAACAGATGCGGTTTTATTCAGTGAAGAAGGTGTTTGTTCCAATAACAATTCTCAGGAATATCGTGCTAAGTTCACAAAAGATCCTTACAAAGAAAATGGAAGAGCATTTTCAATCAAGGTTTCAGTTGTGGACGGAGTTGTGACTGCAGGATTAAAGTGGATGGAAGAAAAAGAATATGAGACACTTCTGACTTACAGATTGAGTTCCGGAATGCCACTTGGATATGTACATATTTGGGCTCCTAAAGTAGGATATATGGCAATAGATAATATTAAGGTCACGAATCTCGATGACAAGCCGAATGTGATTGAGACAGAGTATGAGAGTGGAAAATGGCACAGACCAGAAGATGCAGTATACACCCCGATGGAAAAAGTGTATCAGGATGTTGAGGCGAGCCAATCTGAGAAACTAACATGGAAAATGCTAATAGGAAGTTGGTATGTACTAATTCCAGCAACACTTCTTGTTGGAGGAAGTGCTGTAATTGTATCTTGTGTTTTGGCTCATAAAAAAAAGATAGGTAAGGAGGCAAAAGCAGATGAAGTCTAATTGTAAAAAGATAATTCGTGTGACGGCGTTGTTATTGGCTGTGGTAATGCTTGTGGGATGCGCCTCAACCTCTAAGGATGCAAATCAGACGATTAAGGCATTGCCAAAAGAAGAAAGCAATGCAGTTTCGCTGGATTTTCTCGGCGGTAAGGATGTAATGCCTATTACCGGATATTTTGGACCTTATATTAACTCTTATTTTGTGGATGGAGACCACCTCGCAGATTGTGTTACGGATGAATTTTTTCAAAAGATTGCAGACATGGGAATTAACCTGTTGACATATTGTCCGACTGATTATGCGATTGCGCCGGGAGTAGTAAAACAGATTTTGGATCTAGGTGAGAAGTATGATGTTGGTATCTTTGTAACGGATACAAATGTAACCAATAAAAAAGGTGAACGAGAAGTAACGAAGGAAGAAGTGGCGAAAGAGTTAATTAATTATTATGATCACCCTGCGTTTTGTGGTATGTATGTAATCGATGAACCAAATGGAAAGGATTATATTCGAAGCGAATCACAGGGTATGATATCAGATTATGCGAATTTAGTAAATGTATTACAAAACGATTTTAATACCTTAGTATATGTCAATTTATTAGGTGCCGGTGAATTCGAGAGAAACAGAACAGATTATACTAAATACGTAGAAGAATTCTGTGAAACCTTAAAGCCAAAAGTATTGATGTGGGACTATTATGTGTATGGTGATGGTAATATGGATGGATATTTTTGGAGTCTTAATCTCATGCGCAAGCAAGCAGAAAAATATGATATTCCATTCTGGTCTTATATACAAGCAGGCGGTCAATGGTATGAGGATGATGATTATGCGGATGGTAAGTATTATCCAAATGAAGCGGAATTTATTTGGAATGTGAATACTGCATTGGCATTTGGTGTGCAAGGCATTCAGTATTTTACCGCGATTCAACCAAGTAGTTTTTGTTGGGTAAATTCCGATGAAGGAGATTTCGAGAGAAATGGTTTAATTGGTGCAGCAGGTAATGTGAATCAATGGTATCATTACGCAAAGAATATTAATACTCATATTGCAGCAATTGATGAAGTGCTCATGAATTCTGTGAATAAAGGTATTATTGTCAGTGGAAATTCAAAAAAGACAGAATTAGATACTGTTGAATATATCATCAAATCTGGTCAGTTTCAGGAGTTACAAGGTGTGTCAGGAGATGCCATGATAGGATGTATGAACTATCATGGAAAGACTGCTTTGTATGTTGTGAATTACAGTACGGAATATGCGCAACATATTACTTTGAATTTTAACGAAACACAAAACATCAGACAAATCCAGAATGCTGAGACATCTTATGTAAAGGCTAAAAATTTGACACTGGATATGGCAGCGGGCGAAGGAATTTTGCTTGTTCTTGAATAATGTAAATTCAGATAAGGAGAAAAGTTTTCTATGAAAAAAGAAAAATCAAGAGCATTATCCATTGAGTATATCGGTGGGAAAGATGTGATGCCAATCGGTGCATATTTTGGTCCTTATGTTCGCTTGCAAAACAGGAATGATCTTCCGTATCTGATTGAAGACAAATATTTTCAATGGATTGCTGAGGCGGGAATTAATCTAATAACCTATGCACCGACGGATTACCGGAGAGAACCTGAAGCAATGAAAAAATACATGGAGTTATCTCATAAATACCATATTGGTATGTTCGTGACAGACAGTAATATTTTAAAGAAAGCAGATGGCGAACTAGTAACAAAAGAAGAGATTATGCGTGAACTCAAGGATTATTGTGATGAACCGGCATATTGTGGTCTATATCTGATTGATGAGCCGGATGGTCCAAAATACAAACGAAGAGTGGCAGATAAGTGGCAAATACGCTATTTTGGAAAATTGGCGGAAGTTCTGCAATATGATATGAATATTTTATCGTATATCAATGCTTTGCCGGGAAATCCATATCCAGCGGAAAAGAAAAATTATCCTATATATCTGGATGAGTTTTGTGATACCTTAAAGCCAAGGGTACTGATGTGGGATTTTTATGTGTATGGAGAAGGAGCGACAAAAGAAGGGTATTTTTGGAACATGAGTCTGATTCGTGAATATGCAGAGAAGGCAAACATACCTTTTTGGGCATATATACAGGCAGGTGCGCAATGGCATGAGGATGATGATTATGCAGGTGGCGCATATTTTCCAAATGAAGCAGAATTCTTTTGGAACGTTAATACTTGTCTTGCTTTTGGAGCACAGGGTATCCAATACTTTCCTCTGATTCAACCAACCAGCTTCGTATATGTCGGCGGACATACGGAGGGGGATTTCCGTAGAAACGGTCTCATTGGTTCGGATGGTCAGAAGAACCAATGGTACGATTACGCGAAGAAGATAAATACATGCATTGCCACAATTGATGATGTCTTGATGAATTCTGTCCATAAAGGAATTATTGTGAGCGGAGAAGAGGCAACACATGACACCAAAGAGGCGTCCTGCATTATAGAAACGGGAAGTTTTCAGGAGTTAAAATCAGTGAAAGGAAACGCTCTGACAGGTTGCTTTAACTATAATGGCAAGACAGCTTTGTATTTAGTTAATTATAGTACTACATCGGATGAAGATATTATTGTGACATTTGATAAAAAATATAATATTAGAGTTGTGAAGGATTGTAAAAACTTTAATGTAAATACGGATGCTATGACATTCCAAATGTCAGCCGGGGAAGGCGTTCTTCTTGTGGTTGAATAAATAGGGAAAGGAGATAGATTATGAAAAAGAAATTAAAAAAGATACTTGCAATCTTGTGTGCTGTAACTATGTTGGCACCTACTGTGATTGAACTCCTTCCGGTATCACAGGTTGAGGCGGCAGATGCAGTGCAGGGTGTGAAACCGGTAGTATTGGAAGGCTTTAACCATGTAACACTTAGTGACTTCGGAATTGCGAATAAGGCCTATAAAAAAGGAGATACAGCAAAAGGCACCTTGGCTGGAGAAACAAGTCTTGATAAGACGATGGTGTCCATGAAAGTCAATTTTGGGACAGCACAGAATTCGAGTGCGGGTGCCACGAGTCTTGGGACGACCGGAATCTACATCGCAGGAAGTGGAGAAGGTGGAGGATTTCTTTTGTTTGTCAGTAAGGATGGAAAAACACTGCATATGCAGGAGGCACTGGAAAGCACAAAATATACTGTAACTGGGGAATACCGCAAGCGTATTTCGTACACGGCAGCAGATGCAGGGGT
>JAZQBW010000104.1:0-5138 GCA_045545895.1 Faecalimonas sp. | reverse complement strand
AAAATATTGACCGTAACTAAATGTTATACTTTACGGTCAAAATTCAGAATATTGGAACAACAACTGTAAGCAAAAGCAAAATGTACGGATTAAAATCATAAATACTGTAAAACAACCGTAATCATAATAAAAAATTACGTTCTCAGATTCAAAACATTTGACAGCAACCGTAAATACCCGTAGCATCTCAATATTTGATAATAATTTTGCCGAAACAGGATTCCACAAATCCCAATTTTCAATTTGATAAAAGGAACTAGCCTTTTCTAGAAAAAACAGATATAATTAGTTATACACAAATTTTGAAAGGATTTTTGGAATGAAAAAAGAAGATTTTTACTTTGATTTACCGGAAGAGTTGATTGCCCAAGATCCATTAGAGGACCGTTCAAGCTCAAAACTTTTGGTATTAGATAAAAACACAGGCGAAGTGGAGCATCACGTATTTCGTGATGTCTTGGACTATCTGGAAGAGGGGGATTGCCTTGTTATCAACGATACAAAGGTAATTCCAGCCAGATTATTTGGTACCCGTGTTGGTACAGAAGCAAAGATAGAAGTATTACTTTTAAAACGTATGGAAAATGACACCTGGGAGACTTTAGTAAGACCTGGGAAGAAGGCAAAAATAGGAACTAAAATCAGTTTTGGTGAGGGTCTATTAGTTGGTGAAGTAGTTGACATTGTGGAAGAAGGAAATCGACTGATTCGATTTGAATATCAGGGAATTTTTGAAGAAATCTTAGACAAACTTGGACAGATGCCATTACCTCCATATATTACACATCAGTTGGAGGATAAGAATCGCTATCAGACGGTATATGCAAAGCATACAGGTTCTGCAGCGGCACCAACAGCAGGACTTCATTTCACACCGGAATTGCTTCAAAAGATTGAAGAAAAAGGTGTGAAGATTGCCAGAGTAACATTGCATGTGGGACTTGGTACATTTAGACCTGTGAAGGTGGAAAATATTTTAGAGCATCATATGCACTCTGAATTTTATCAAATTGATGAAGAAGCAGCCGATAAAATTAATAGCACCAAGGATAGTGGCAAAAAGGTTATCTGTGTTGGCACCACAAGTTGTCGGACCATTGAATCTGCAGCAGATGAAAATGGAAGGTTACGTGCAACTAGCGGATGGACAGAGATATTTATTTATCCGGGATACAAATTTAAAATCTTGGACAACTTGATAACCAACTTCCATTTGCCGGAGTCGACGCTTGTTATGCTTGTGTCTGCATTAGCGGGGAGAGAACATGTGTTATCAGCTTATCAACAGGCGATAGACGAAAGATATCGTTTTTTCTCGTTTGGCGATGCTATGATGATTACAGAGTTGTCAAAGTAAAAGGATGGCGTAAATATGGAAAAAGAAAAACTGCTTAAAATATGTAAAATACTACATCGAGTCACTTTGTTAATTGGATTACTTACGTTTGTGCTGCCGATTGTTTTTTGGAGCAAAATTCCAGATGAGATACCAATTCATTATGGCGTATCAGGAGCAGCAGATAATTATTCAGAAAAGAGCGCTCTTATCTTATTATTCTTTGCCACGGCAATGCTGATGGGAGTTATGAATATCGCGATTTACTACGTGAAGGTAAGTGCATCTTCTAAATACGCAACCGAAGCAGAAAAGTCGCAAATGGATACAGTATATCCCATGATTGTATTTATGAATTTAGGAATACAGGTAATGTTTGCGTACATGATGTTTTGTTGCACAACTGGCAGAAACTTAGGTGTATTGTTTTTGCCGATATTCTTGATCGCCACCTTTCTTCCAATTGCGTTTATCATTTTTAAAAAGAAAAAAAGAAGCGACCATCCAACGACTGTTCTTGAAAAATGTAAAATGATAGAAGAACAGGAAGAAGGGATTACTTATCGTAGTAAAGTTGATTGGTGGCTTGGGCTATTGCTTGGTGGTTCTGTGGGATACATGGTGATTCTTATACTGGTTCCAATTGTAAAAGGGGAGGGTGTAGAATGGGTTATTACAATTAGTACAATTTTTGTTTTGCTACTCATTTTACCATTGTTTGCAGTTAGGTACGTGTTATACTCGACGCATTTATATGTTTCCTGTGGAATCTATGGAAAGATTCGTATTCCTTACGATTCAATTAGCAATATGAAAGCGACACATAACCCTCTTTCCTCAGCAGCATTGTCCCTTGACCGTATACAAATTGATTATACAGAAAATGGATATCATCAGATGGTACTGATTTCACCTGTGCGAAAAAAAGAGTTTATGAAAAAAATAGAAGAACATCATAATGTGTGATAACGAAAAAGCAAGGTAAAAATGTACCTTGCTTTTTTAATGATGTTATTATCCAATTCCTCCAAACAGGATTCCAAGTACACAAACTGCAATGGTAAGTCCTACAAACACATATTTTGTCATAGGTTCAAACCATTTGCCAATCTTCTTTTCTCGTCCCATCTGCACTTGCTGCCTTGCAAACCCTTTCGGACAAACCCAGAAGAACATAATGGCTGCTAGAAGCGCTCCTACCGGCGTTAAGTAAATAGAGAATAAGTCCATCCATGAACTTACAGTATCTCCAGACTCAATCAATAAACCAATCGGCACTGCAACACAAGCCACAATCAGAACTGCTACCCCACGGGAAACCTTAAATTTCTCCTGTACTGCTTCTACCGGCGTTTCAAACAAGTTAATTAGAGAAGTAATCGCTGCAAAGAACACCGCCACAAAGAAAATAATACAGAACACATTTCCTGCAGGCATCTGCTGGAATACCTTTGGCATGGTAATAAACATAAGTGGTGGTCCTGCACTTGGATCCATACCAAATGCAAACACTGCCGGAAGGATGACAAACGCCGCCAATAAGGCTGCTAAAGTATCAAAGATTGCAACGTTTCTTGCACAAGAAATAATATCTTCTTCCTTTTTCAAGTAACTGCCATAAACAATGGTTCCGCAGCCTGCTAAGGACAACGAAAAGAATGCCTGACCAAGGGCATAAATCCATGTCTTAGGTTCTGCAAGCATACTCCATTCCGGTTTCAGCAAAAAATGATATCCTGCTTCGGAACCCTCTAGGAAGAATACACGGATTGCAAGAATTAGAAACAATCCAAAGAATAAAGGCATCATAAATTTATTTACTTTTTCAATTCCTTTGGAAACTCCAAACACCATAATCACAAATGTAATGGCAAGTGCCAACATATGCCATGGAACACTTCCAAAGTCAGATGCAATCGCCCCAAAATACTCTTCTGATTGCGCCTTCATAAGTTCTCCTAAGAGAGAACCTGTTAAAAACTTCAAAATCCAGCCAACCACAACAGAATATCCGATTGCAATTCCTAAGGATGCCACTGTAGGAACAAAACCTACAAGACCACCCCATTTCTGATCACGCATTTGAGCCGCCTTACGGAAAGAACCAATAGAACCGGCTCCCATAGCACGACCAAATGCCATCTCTCCTGCAACTCCTGCAAATCCAAGTACAAACACAAAAATAAAATATGGAATCAGAAATGCAGCGCCCCCGCATTCTCCAACACGGTACGGGAACATCCAGATGTTCCCCATACCAACTGCCGAACCGATACAGGCTAAAATAAAGCCAAATCGATTTTTAAATGTATCTCTTTTATTTTCCATCTCAAACCTCATTCTAGACTCTCATTTGTGCACCGAATTTTTCTCCTAATGCATCAATTACTTTCGTAAATACAGCATCTGTCATTTCATCTGTTACATCGCATGTTGCAGATACTAACTGGATGTTAAATGCCATACTCTTCTTGTCTGCTCCCAATTTTTCACTCTCAAAAATATCAAACAAACTTACTTTCTGAATCAAATCATCACATGCTGTGATTGCGTCGATAATTGTTCCACATTCATATTTCTTATCAATCAATACGGAAATATCACGGCTGTTCTTTGCAAATCCTGTTTCCGGAACATATTTAATTGCACTCTTAAACAGTGTAGAAAGTGTACTATAATCCAACTCTGCCACAAAAATCTTAGTGTCTGCTTTCTTACCACCGGCAATATTTAAGCTGTCAATCACTTCATAACGCAGTTGACCAAAGTGTCCAATCTTTTCTCCCTTGCAATATACATCTGCTGTTCTGCCTGGATGTAAGTATGGAACATTTCCTCTCTTATAAGAGAATGTCAAATCATTGTATGCCGCAAAGCTTTCCAAAGTTTCTTTTAACGCAAAGAAATCTTCTTCTGCGCCACATGTGCCAAGACATAATATCTTCTTTTCCACAGGTGGTTCTGTAAGTGGCAATACCTTTGGAAGATAAATGTTTGCCATTTCAAAGAAACGCATTGCTTCGTTGCCGTTTTTAATGTTATTTTCAATCACACGAACCATGGATGGAGCCATGATTGTTCTCATGATGCTTAAGTTTTCTGTGATAGGATTGAGAAGTTCTACTACTTCTCTTTCCTTTGCATCTTCCGGAATGAGGAACATATCAAATTCATTTTTTGCAACCATGGCGATTGTTTGAATTTCATAATATCCTTGTGAGCAAAGGTATTCTTTCACTGCAAGTTCTTTTGACTGATAGCTATTCAGTCCACCATTTGTCACCTTTGCATCGTCAAGGAAGGTAGGTACCACTTTGTCGTATCCGTATTCACGAATCACTTCTTCCGCAATATCCTGGTAGTTTTCTATGTCTTCACGATATCTTGGAACTGCAAGTGTAAGCACACCATCAGTTAATGCCACTTCAAATTGAAGTGCTGTGAGGATCTTCACCATTTCTTCTTCCGGAACTGTAATACCAAGTACATTGTTTACTTTTTCAGTTTCTACTTGTATAACTCTCTTTTCTGTAGAAGCTCCGCCAGACACATCAAAGTGTGTAGAACTTACCTTTGCAAGCCCAAGTGTCTGAGTCAGATTTAAAGCACGAGCCATACCACATTCTACTGTATATTCATCAATTCCTTTTTCAAATCTAGCTGCAGCATCTGAACGAAGTCCCAGACCTCTGGATGTTTTACGCACATTGTCCTTTAAGAATTTAGCTGCCTCAAATACCACTTCTTTTGTCGTGTCTTTGATACCACTATTAAGTCCACCCATAACACCTGCAAGACCAAC
>JAZQBW010000103.1:0-6480 GCA_045545895.1 Faecalimonas sp. | reverse complement strand
ACCAATATACTGTCCTGACTGTGCTCCATCAAATGTTAATCTAACCTTTTGCTCTGAACCCTTATTTCCTGCATCTGGTGTGATGTTAACTACCATAAATGCTTCCTGTCCATAGTAATCGAAGCATCCAACAATTACTTCTGTATTATTAATACTTGCTATAGAACCATAACTACTTACTTCACTTCCTAGATAGCCAGCCACGGTAGAATTTTTTGTAATCACTGCTTCACTTGTTGCATTCATTAACACTTCATCTACTGCCTTGATGTATGCGTTAATCTTCTTAGCAGCATCATAATACTTGTAATCATCTCCATGAACTTGACCATTATTTTTTTCACCCGCAAAATTAATTAAACCAGAACGACTGTAATCCATTGTACCATCAGTATTTTTCGCCCATTCTTCTGGTTGTATCAATGAATAGTAATTGATTCCCTTTGCGCCCATTGCCAATGCAACGTTAGCCTCCAAATACATTTCCTGTATTGTCGGAAGATTCTCTTCCGAAGATGCTGTTGTGTTATCATCTTTAAAGTCATTTCCAACTTGTACAAAGGCGTAGAATGGATTATGATTTGTATCATTTAAAGAAATCTTTCTCATCCAATCTAAATTCGTCCAGAACTGCTTCGTCTGAGTAACATATGTACCATCATCGTTCTTGTCTCTCAAATACAAGTCATAAGACAATGCTTCAACTCCTACTTCAGAAGCTTTATTTATATACTTGCTATAATCATCATAAGTCATTTCGGAATATATTAAATTATCCCACCAATTTGCAACTTGTCCCTTAACCGTTCCCGAAAAATATGGCACAAGATTGAGATATGTATGTATATTCGTATATGGTTTTATCGTTTGCAATGGTAAATCCAAGTCTCCCAAATGAAATTTATCGTCAACTCTTTCATCATACAATGGTTCATCATAAATAAAATATCCGCCAAAACTTGTATAGCAATCATACTTTGCTGTGGTTTGAGATACAAATTCAGTTTTATTACTAACAGAAGTGATGCCATCCTCATTAGTTTCATCTGAGACATATCCATTCCATAGATACAACTTCATATCTTTTCCCTCAGCAGCACTTAGATGTTTTTGAACGATAGCATCTTGTGAAGCAAGTTGTTCTCGATTCAAAACGACCGTGTTAATTCCAAGTTCTGCAATATCATCATATACCTTCTCAACGTCTTTTCCTTCCAAAAAGCTTTCATACGGTCCATCAAAACCAATAATCGGCATCTCTCCGTTAAGGGATGTATTGCCTTTCACTTTTGCAAAGTAAGTATTCGGGCTATCACTGAGTAGCGCTTTACGCATTGCTTTTGCATCAAATTCGTCTACTGTTCCACTTCGATTTACGTCTGCTGCAAATTGTTCTCCCAGTGAATTATCATTCTCAGCTAATGCAGCCCACTTCACAGCCACAAGGTCAGCTGCTGTAATACTATCATTTTCATCAACGTGTGCATCTCCTGACTTATACAAAACAACCCTTTGTACAAATTTAGTATCTTGTTCAATACGTGTAATGTCATATGTACCTACTTTATTTAACTTTTCTCCTGCCTTAACATCTAAAACCGTATCATTCTTTCGAACTTCTATTGCATTATTTGAGGAAGTTAATACGTAGGTTGTTCCATTATCAATATTATAATAGGAAACTTTGTTCTGATTCGGATATTCATGAGAGCCTGTGTATGCTCCCCACGCACTTCCTACTTTTTCAATGATTGTTCCATCTGCAATGTTAAAAGTAATCTTTTCGTCGCCGAATGTAGATACCATAGGACCCGTGAGTGTCATCTTTCCGGCAGCAATGGCATCTTTCACTGCCTTTCCATGAATATAAAAATAACGATTTTTAGCAGATGCATTATAAGGTGTTGTATAAATATCAACTTCTACTTCGATACCGTTAATTACAACATTTGCTGTGGATGAAAGCCATTCTTCTGTATCTATCAATGTTGTAATCGCATCGTTTGGCACATAGAATTCCAATTGACTATCATTGACAATCTGCGAAAACGTCATATCGGCACTTGATTCAACCAAATTTGGTGTGGTGTCATATACAACAATATCATCCAGGTAAATCTGTGCTGAGCCATTTGGATCATAGTTTTTAAAACCAAACGCTACTGTGCCACTTCCGGTTGCCGTCCAGTCAAATTCTACTTTTTGCCATGTATTTGTATCTGCTGTCAAAGACGCTTCTGGTCCCATAAGCCAGTCTACATGAGTTCCATTGGTTCCATCACCTACAGCATACATGTTATATTTCAAAGAATTTGAACCGCTAATCCAAATATAATAAGAAATCTTGTAAGTATGCCCTGCTTCAACAGGTATACTGTGAATTTGCAGATAATCATCTGTTCCTGACACATTAATATGAACCATGCCATCTGCAATCATAGTATTTGTAACCAGATTTGCATTTGTAATCGTTCCACTGCAGTCTCCACCTTCAATCAGGTTCGTCATTCCCTCTGGAAGTGGATTGCCACCCAGTTGGGTGTGTTCCGTGACGTTCGGATTGTACCATTCACCAGATGAGTTTTTCTTAAGCGTTACCGTGTTTTGTATTACGATTGGCGCGTCTTCATGACCCTCAAATGTAATCACAGTGCCCTCACGAATTTCTATTTGAGTAGCAACTTTTATAATTGCAGTTCCAACATTTGTTCCCAAATTCCAAAGAATAAAGGTGCCATCTGCTTCTAGGAAGTAGTTCGCTTTTCTTTCTGTGTTGTTTACCCAAACAGAACCACTAACCAGCATTGCTGCCTCTCTTGTTCCATATATTGCATCGAGTGACTCTTTTGTCCAATTGTTTGTCACTGTGAATGTCTCTCCATCGAATGCAGGTTCACTAAGTGTCATATCTACTTTCTGCACTTCCGTAAACTTCACATCATCAATATATACTGTACCGGCTCCAGCGCGTTTGAAACTTATTTGCGTTGCATCTGCAGGTGCATCAAAATACCCTGACACTTCTCTCCAGTCCTTTGCCGATGATACCCCCGTTATAGTTGTATTGATAGCACTTTCACCAGCATATAATCCGAAGTTGAAATCAGCTTCCGTTGCTGTGTTCTTTAACTGAAATGAATAAGTATATCTTTTTCCTGCAGTCACAGTAATATCTTGCGATACTTCTGTAAGTTCTTCCATCATAAGAACATTGTCTGATTCTGCTCCATCACAATTACCGATACCGTCGGTGAGTTTCATGACAGGTTCTTCGGTTTCGTAGTAGACAGCTAGATTATCGAGATAAATTGTTGTCTTGCCTGTCCCGCCCGTAACTTCAAAATACAAAGCAACGTCACTTATATCTGACGTTGGAGTATATTCATAACTAACATGTTGCCAACCATTTGTATCGTCTGTTATTTGGGGTCCCGAAGCAAGTATTGGTTCACCTGGCACATTTATGTGAGAATATGCTAATGCCCCGCATGCCTTTACATCAACGACTTTCCAATCATAGGAAATAACGTATGTATTACCTGCAGTCATTGAAAAATACTCATACTCAGCTAAACTCCAATCACTTTCTAACACATGCTTATGGGATTGATTCCCCGTGTCCCCTGCATATTCGATAGTATCTATCGTAGTTGTTACCGTCCCAGTTGGCCACAAATAATGTGTTTCTTCATCACTTTCAAATCCTGTTGTATATGAATAGTTCTTTACATTCTGCACTTTTGGTGTTTCTTCACATTCTGTAACAGACAAATTATCAAGATATACCGTTGCTTTTTTTGTTGCATCTGCTCCCCATGTGACTTCAATAAATAGTGCCACCTCATTATAATTTGAAGTTGAGGTATATTTATAACTGACCGATTGCCATCCGTCTGTATCATCTGTCATCTGCACACCTGAGGCGAGCCTATCTCCTGTACTGACATCATCAATGTGTGAATATGCCATCGCTCCACAGTCATCCACATCGACTAATTTCCAATCATATGAAATAATATAGGTTTTTCCTGCAGTCATAGAAAAGTGTTCATACTCAGCTAAACCCCAATCTCTTTCCAATACGTGTTTATGTGACTGATTTCCTGAATCTCCAGCATACTCAGTGGTATCTATTGAGGATGTACCTTTTGTCGGCCACAAATAATGAGTCTCCTCATCACTTTCAAATCCAGTCTCGTATAAAACAGTCGTGTTTTTTTCTGTTTCCTGCACCTTTTCCTGTGCATATGCTCCATCCCAACTATCTGCTGTGTCGAATCCGCTATTTGCCACTAGATTTGTTCCCGCTGCCGCTTCTGCTTCTTGTGGCTCCACCACTGCCATCAATCCGACAACCATAGAAATAGATAGCACCACACTCAGAAAACGTTTCAAATTTTTCCATTTTTCCATTTTGTTTCCTCCTTTACTCTTGTTTTGTCAAGTTGTGATATAATTAATTTCACAAAGTGCCCCCGATTTCAAATCGAGAGCTCTTGTGTTTCTTATTCTACTGTCTGACCCTCGCCTTTTTTACGTTTCTTCAAGAACAGAATCAAGCATGTAATCAATGCTACTGCAAAAACTCCAACAGATGCGATACCGATGTATCCCCATACATTTCCTGATACCACAGGTTGCTTTCCATTCTGTACATTTTTTCCATCTTTATCTACAAGACGTACCTTTGTCGGTCCATCATCGTAAGATGCTAGTGTTTCCTGCACAACATCCTTTTGTTCACTTTGCACTTTGGTATCTTCACTTTGTGAACCATGCTTCTTAGTTGTCATTTTGCCCGCTTTAATTACCCACTCATCTTCCGCATCTCTTACCATAAGAATATCGTTTGCTATACGAATTGGATTTTGCGATTTACAAGAACTATCTGGCCATAAAATAGTTCCTGCCTTAATCTCAATGGTGTCCATGATTCCAGGCTGAATACCATAAATTATCAAGGAAGTTCCTGCAAGAGAGTATGCCACTCCGTTATTGGTATAGGTTCCCTTATTTGGATCGCCCAATATGACTTCTCCAATCAAATTCACCCAATCTCCGTATACATCCATCAATTTCTTGCTTGACATATTCACGAATGTACCTTGCAATTCCAGTTCTGTGCCTGTAACACGAGCCACTCCCACTTTTACTTCATTAAAAGTGTACTTTTTATTTTCTTCACCGGCTAATACCCAGCGATTATATCTAGCATCAAATGCAAGATTCAAATCATTTGCTAAACGCATCATAGTACTGCAAGGCGCTCCTGCTGCCGGTCTTAAAACGGTGCCTTTTTTGAGCTGAATACTTGTCATTGTACTTGGGTCGTAATCTCCGCTGATGTAAATCATCTTTTCTGTTGGAGACCAGAATACATCTACGGTAGAATCACCATTGTATGACATGGCACCCGTCGCTGTTGTAAGCCAATTGCCATACACCTCTTCTCCACCAATATCCTTACCTTTATCTGGTCCTGAGATAATCTCGGCATTCAGATAGAAACCTCTTCCATCAGAGCTCGAGAATGACACTTTTACTTCATTGTAATCTATCTTTGTCTGTCCCTCATCCAACATCCAAATACCATCTATCTGTACCAATTTCAGTTCCTTGGTAATTTCCAAAACATTTGCGGAATCATTCAAAATTGTAAACAAACTTTCTTTTGGAATTTGAATACGCTTTGCCGAGTCTCCTTCTTCAAGTGTAATGCCAACCGTATACACTGCACCTGTAGACTCATCTACATACCATTCCACTTGCTTTTTATTACCATCAATATATACGTAACCGCTAATTGGTTGGTTTGTCACTGTTCGTAAATCTGTAGAGGATTTCAATATCAATTGATAAAATTCACCTTTACGCCACAATTCATAATCACTAATTGGAACGTCAACCACATTCACATCGGATGAAATCCAAGTCCCGTTTTTATTAATGAGTTCCAGACCTTTTGTAAATTTCGCTTTCTTAGTCGGGTCTGTTGTTAATTCAAATACGGAATCCGTTTCAATGGTCATGCTTTCAGCAGTCATGAATTCGTCGTATGTAATTCCAACTGTATAAACCAAATTGGTTCCGATATACCATGTTACAGATTTTGCTACAGTATCAATTTTGATTTCACCAGTTAATGCTTGATCTGGATATAAGGCTTGCAAATCAACATCCGTTTTTACAACCACCTGACAGTAATCTGCACTCTGATTTGGCCAAAGTTCATATGCCGTTACTTGAACATCTGTCACAGTATCCTCTATCCCTGTATCAATCACCCAGTTTCCATTGTGTTTTTTGAATTTTAAAGTATTCTTTACCACTAGCGGTCTCTCTTTTCCCTCAAAGGTAAGGGTCATTCCTTCGCGTATCTCCATCTTATTTGCAGATGCCGCTTCTGTTGGTAAACTCCAGATTACAAGCTGTCCACTTGACAACGCGTAGGCAATCTGACATTCATTCCCATCCACATAA
>JAZQBW010000102.1:0-7916 GCA_045545895.1 Faecalimonas sp. | reverse complement strand
GATTCAGATAGATATAGATGGAGGCACAGCAGTAATGAACTGCTTGTGTGGGACAACCGGGACGGACAATTTGTTTCGTGTTACAATAAAAGTAGTAACAGATGGTAAAATTGAGCGTCATTTTGATCCGACGAATTTCTCCTTGGTATTAGTAGGTGTATCAAGCATTGAGATGTATGTATCCTGTGTCACGGCATTTCGTGATGAAGAAATGAATACGAAACAGTACATTGACAAGTCATCCGTAGGATTTGAAGCCTTAAAAAAGGAACACATCGATGACTTTATGGGGTTGATGGACAGATCCGACATTTATGTGGGGGATGATGGAGTAGATGGTCTTAGTGTGGGGAAACGTCTTCATCGACTTACAAAGGATGAAAACGCATTAGACCGTGGACTTATTGGGCTATATTTCCAATTTGGTAAGTATTTACTTGTATCTTCCAGCAGAGAAGATACATTACCTGCAAATCTGCAAGGTGTATGGGTAGATGGACTACACCCTGACTGGAATTCGGATTATCATACGAACATTAACTTGCAGATGAACTATTGGCCGGCAGAGGTGGCGAATATTTCAGAATGTACACAGGCGTTATTTGATTATATGAATCTATATTTACTTCCGGGTGGAAGACGCGTGGCAAGAGAGAATTATCATGCAGAAGGGGCTGTGGTGCATCATCTATCGGATATTTACCAGTTTGCAGCAGCGGCTGATGGTATCTGGGGGTTATGGCCACTAGGCGGTGCGTGGTTATCCTATCATTTATGGGAGCATTATCTCTATACAGGAGATAAAGAGTTCCTGAAAAATACCGCATATGAATTTATAAGGGACACCACGTTATTCTTTATGGATACCATGTTTGAGGATAAAAACGGACAGATGTTATCAGGTCCGTCTACTTCTCCGGAAAATCGATACACGGTAGAAGTGAATGGAGAAAAGTTGCCTGTATATCTGACAGTATCTCCAACTATGGATATTCAGATTATTGGTGGTCTTTTGAATTTCTATGTGGAATGTGAAAATATTCTAGGAATTTCAGAGGAAGGTGCCAAAAGGGCGAAAGATATTCGTAAACGTATGCCGAGAATGAAGGTGGGAAAATATGGTCAGCTTCAGGAATGGCTGGAAGATTACGAAGAGTGGGAACCGGGACACAGACATATTTCTCATTCCTTTGGATTATATCCGGCTGCGCAGATTACAAGGAAGACACCGGAACTTTATAAAGCAATTGGCGTAACCATTGAAAGAAGACTTGCATCCGGAGGCGGTCACACAGGATGGAGCCGTGCATGGTTAATTAATCTGTATGCGAGACTACATAATGGAAAAGAAGCATACAAGAACTTACGTGCTCTTTTTACAAAATCTACATTATATAACCTGTTTGATACGCATCCACCGTTTCAAATTGATGGAAATCTGGGTGGCTGTGCGGCAATTGCAGAGATGCTGATACAGAGCCACGAAGGTTTTATCTCGTTGCTGCCTGCTATCAGCGAGGAAATAAAGGATGGGTATTTTGAGAAGCTTCGGGCGAGAGGCGGATACGAAGTTTCTGCAAGGTGGAGAGAAGGAAAGATTGTTTCTCTGAAGGTTGATTCCATGTTACATGAGCAGGTAGAAGTGGAGTTGCCGGATGGACAAAGAAAGTTGGTCCAATGTAATGTAGAACTGACGAATATATAAGGGACTAGAGAGGTGACGAAATGAACAAGGAATATTTCATGGGTATCTACTGCCCACCAAGCGCACCGAAAGGTGAATATCCAAATCGTATTACAAAAGAGGTATACTATTTATTGCATAGATTAGGAATTAGACAGATATATGGTTATTATGATGATGAACCGGGGATAGAGTATCTGTTGAAAAATCTGGATTATAGCGCAGAGTTCGGAATTACATTTTATCCTAGACTTCAGATGTTTGAAAAGTTTCTTGGGGAAAGAGGAAACGATAAATATCCACTCTTTTTTGATATGACAGAGGAAGAAAGAGAAAGCATCTGCAAAGAGTTTATAGAGTCAATTGATGCGATAAAAGATCACCCTGGCTTTGGAGGTATTTGTATCAGTGATGAGAGACCATTTGAGGCATACGATGGAATGGGAGTAGCAGCTAAGCTATTCGCAGAAAATTATCCGGATAAGGAGTTCCATTATAATGCGTTAAATTATTTTGGGGATGACAAGATTCTTTTCTATCGTGATGGTGACGACACGGGAAGAGAGTATCAACTAATAGGAGATTTGGAATATGGTGCGGAAAATCGATTTTCCCGCTACAAAGTATATATCGATGGATATTTGAATAAGTGCAATGCCAAGCATTTGTCTACTGATTTGTATCCGTTTGCACCTGTATGGGAAAAGGTTCCGACTTCCATTCATCGCGGACTTTATGAAACGAAAAGTATTTTTGCTACATATAAGAAGGAACGAGGAATTTCGTGTTATGTTTGCGTTCAAGTAGGAGACTGGGATAAGAGTTTTCGTGATATCGGACAGGCGGAAACAGCACTGCATATGAATATCACTGCCGCATATCATTTGGATGGTTTTATCTTCTTTCCGGGAGTATATCCAAATGACTGGATTGGTGACCCTACTTTTGAAGGCTGTGAAAACGGGAAAACGGCATTGATTGATGTGTATGGCAAACCGGCAGAACATTACGCATATGTATCTAGGTTAATTGAGCATATGCAAGTATGTGCGTCTACTATACTGAGTGCAAATTGGCATGGTGTATGCACAGTTGGTACATTTGAAGGCGGATTTGGAGACGTTGATTTTTCGAAAATTGATTGGAGCGAATGTATCTATAAGGGCGGTATGCCAGAAAAAGAACCACATGAGTATAAAGGGAAACTGCCTGAGATTGAGACAGCGTCTCAATTATTTATCGGCGTATTTGAGAATGATATAGCAGATATCTATTTGATTACAAATAATTCTATCGTGACAGATACCACTTTTGAAATTTCAAATCTCGGTGCGTGGAAATTGACCATGGATGGGAAAACAGTGGAAGGAAGCGGTACCGTAAAAGGTGCGCGTTTAAACGCAGGCGAGAGCGTCATGCTTGAAGTGGAAAAATAGAAAGGGGAAACGAGGATGAATCAATTCAAATATCGTTGTGTAATGATTGACAATTCAAGAAATGCAGTTATGAATATGACCACTGCGAAGAAAATGATTGATTGTCTGGCAAAAATGGGATTTAATTCTTTAATGCTATATACTGAGGATACTTACGAGGTAGATGGACACCCATATTTTGGATATTTGCGTGGACGTTATAATAAAGAGGAATTAAAAGAACTGGATGCCTATGCAAAGGAAAGGAAAATAGAATTAATACCATGCATTCAGACATTAGGGCATCTTGCAACGATTATGCGTTGGCCGCAGTATGCTGCACTTCAAGATGGCGCAGATACACTGTGTGCAGATGAAGAGAAGGTATATGGGTTGATTGAAGATATGTTTTCCTCCATAGCAGAATGTTTTACCAGTCGTATGATTAACGTGGGAATGGATGAAGCGGAGACCATGGGGCTTGGCAAATATCTAAAGAAGTATGGATATCAGGAACGTTTGAAAATATTCGGGCGACATTTGGAACGTGTTTCCGACATTGCAGACAAATATGGTTTTACCCTTTGCATGTGGAGCGATATGTTTTATAAATTGGCTACGGGAACATTTTATGGGGCAGATGATGCGGATATTACAGACGAGCAAGCAACGAAGATTGCTGCTATGATACCTGAAAATGTACGCCTCACCTATTTTGATTATTGGAACTGGGAGAAGTCTCATTTTGACCATCATATCAAGCTTCATCAGAAACTGGCAAAAGACATCTGGTTTGCAGGAGCAGTTTGGGGATACGTTGGGTATGCACCTCATAACGCCTTTTCCATTGAGGCAGGCAGAACTGCACTTACAAGCTGTCGTGAAAATGGTGTGGAGAATGTGTTGATTACCATGTGGGGTGATGATGGCGCAGAGTGTGCTAGATTTAGCCTGCTGCCTTCCCTTTATTATGACGCATGTATATTAAATGGAATTACGAATGAAGAAGAAATCAAGCAGGGCTTTGAAGAATTGTTTGGCATTGCATTTGATGATTTTATGCTTCTGGACTATCCAAATACAACCAATGATAATCTTAACAATAATGCAGATAAATACGCACTTTTTAATGATCCGTTTTATGGTATCTATGATGTGGCGATTTCGGAAGACGAAGGAGCTCGTTTTGGAGCTTGTTCGCGAAAATTAGCACAGTTTACGGAACATGAGGAATGGGGATATTTATTCCGAACGGCGAAAGCACTTTGTGATGTATTAATTATCAAAGCTACATTAGGCCGACGTACACGCAGAGCCTATCAGAAAAAGGATTTTGGTGTACTGAAGTGTATTGTCCGTGAGTATGAGGAATGCATAAGACGTATACATTTGTTTTATGATGCATTTGAAGAACAATGGATGTATGAGAACAAGCCAAATGGATTTGAAGTTCAAGATATCAGACTAGGCGGATTAGTGCAAAGAATGGAGCATTGTAAAAATCGTTTGGAGAAATTCTTGTGCGGAGAATTGGTTTCTATTCCGGAGTTGGAGGAAGAATTAATAGAACCATTTGGCAATGGCGGAGAATATGAGCCACAGGATTTTTGTATTGAAAAATGGAGCAAAATCGTATCGGTGAATACAGTTTAGAAAGAAGAGGAAGATGACATGATGGATATGAACCCGAAAACGGAACGAATCAGAACATTTCTTGGTGTATTAGCAGGGAAAATTACAAAGCGAGTGATTTGCGAACAGTTCGATGTGGAGATTGCTGACTGCGGCTATCGCGAGGACGATTCTTTGCCGGATGAGACGGTGATTTGGAGAACTTTTGAGGGTGTATGGGCTGGAGAGGAAAGAGATTCCCATTACTGGTTTCGTTTTCCTATAGATGTGCCAATGGATGGCGGCAACTATCGATTGAATTTTGAAACCAGTGATAATCAGTGGAAATGGGATGATTGTGATAACCCACAGATGCTGGTATATGTAGATGGAAAATCAGTACAAGCGTTGGATTGGAATCATAGATATGTGTCTATAGAAGGTGGACATCATGAAATATACATTTATGCTCATACAGGTTGCTGGGTAAATGAGGTATGGGCGGATGAGACACGTTCTTTTTTGCTCCGAATACGTCTTACGGAACTTGACTTGGATGTGCAAGGTCTTTATTACGATATTAAAGTGCCTTTTGAAGCTGCAGAGACGATGGATGATGGTGATTATAATCGTGAACGCATTCTGACAATGTTAAATCAAGCCTTGACACTTGTTGATATGCGTGATGGAAGTGTGGATTTTTCGTCTTCCATATTGGAAGCACGTCAGTTTATGGCAGAAGAGTTTTATAGCAAGCTGTGTCAAGAAGGAGAAGGACAGGCAATCTTGACAGGACATGCCCATATTGATATTGCATGGCTTTGGCCGGCACGGCAAGCCAGAGAAAAATCAGAGCGTACTTTTACAACCATGCAACATTTGATGGACAAGTATCCGAATATGCACTTTTATGCCAGTTCTCCTGTTTTATACAAATGGTTAAAGCAGCATTCACCGGAACTTTATCAAAAGATTCGGGAGCGGATTGCAGATGGACGCTGGGAAGCGGACTGCGGTGCATGGTTAGAGCCGGATTTGAATATGCCTTCAGGAGAAAGTTTGCTACGGCAGTTTTTATATGGAAAGAAATTTTTGAAAGAAGAATTTGATATAGATAGTCATATTTTATGGGTGCCGGATTGCTTTGGATTTACGGGTTCTCTGCCACAAATTATGAAGGGATGTGGAATTGACCAACTTGTAACAAATAAGCTTTGTTGGAATGATATGAACAAGATGCCTCACGATGCATTTATGTGGCGTGGAATTGATGGAAGTGAAGTATATGCGTATTTTATGACTGCGCAGGATGTACCACTTTCAGATGGTAAAGGAAATAGGAAGTCTTATACTACATATGCATCGACAGCAACACCATCCCAAGTAATTGGAGCGTGGGAAGGTTTTCGTGAAAAGGAAATTACGTCGAAAGTTCACCTTGCATTTGGTTTTGGAGATGGTGGCGGTGGTCCAAGTGAAGAACAGATAGAATATGTAGACCGCATGAGTCACGGTATACCGGGGGTTCCAACTGCGAAACTTGGTAGTGTGAAGGAATTTTTAAGCGCTATACGCCGAGACATGGATACGCATGCAGACATCTGTCCAAAGTGGGATGGTGAATTGTATTTTGAATTCCACCGCGGTGTATTCACATCCGTTGCTAAGAATAAAAAATACAATCGTCAAGCAGAATTTGGAATGCAGAATGCAGAATGGTTGTCTGTGGCAGGCAATGTATTGGCGCAATCTGAATACCCGAAGCAATTACTCGATGAATGCTGGGAAAAAGTGCTAGAATATCAATTCCATGATATTCTTCCTGGAAGTTCTATACGAGAAGCATATGAGGAAACGGACATTGGATATGCGGAAGTATTTCGTGATATAAAGACAATGGATACGCATATGAAAGAGGCACTGAAAGATTTGTTTCCGTGCGAAGGGACTGTGGTTTGGAATCATACACCATTTATGCAGTCTGCGCCGGTACGTGTTGGAAATGAATGTGTAATCGCAGAAGAGATTCCGGCACACGGATACAAGCTGATTTCCTCTTATGGTGTGGGCAATTCTATAACTGTAACTGAAAATGGCATGGAAAATAACTACATTCGCGTGATGTTTGATGAGAAGAAGCGAATTACTTCTATTTATGATAAATGTCAGCAAAGAGAAGTTATCCCAGAGGGAAGAGTGGCAAATCGTTTGATGGTGTATGATGACATGCCAACATATTTTGATGCTTGGGAAATACGTAGACACTATCGTATGAAGAGTTATGAAATTGATAATGTTAGTGGCTGTGAAGTTGTACGTGATGGATGTCGAAGTGGTCTTAAAATCACAAGAAAATATTTGAATTCAACAGTGAGCCAGATTATATGGATGTATGAAAACAGTGCTATGCTGGAATTTGATACAGAAATTGATTGGCAATGCCAGCAAACACTTCTCAAAGTGGAATTTCCGGTTGATATTAATACGACTCGTGCGATTTGCGACGCACCATTTGGAAGCGTGGAACGTTCTATTACCCAGAATACCACTTGGGAGCAGGCGAAGTTCGAAGTATGTGCCCATAAATATGTGGATTTGTCAGAAGGCAATTATGGTGTCGCTCTTATGACAGATTGCAAATATGGATATTCGTTCAAAGAAAGACAAATGGAGATTTCGCTCCTTCGTACGCCAAAGCATCCGTATCCGGAGGCAGATATGTGTGTACATAAAATCCGATATGCATTCTATCCACATGCAGAGAATTTTTATAATTCCGATGTAGTTCAGAAAGCATATGTGTTCAACAATCCGTTGGTTGCAGAAAGTGTGACGAAGGGAAGTGGGCAGTTGCCAGCAAGTTACTCTTTTGTCTCTTGCGAAGCGAACAATGTGGCGGTAGATGCGATTAAGCAATCGGAAGATGGAAAAGCTATTATCGTTCGTGCTTATGAATTTGGCAATACGCGAACCAATGCAAAACTTTCATTTGGATTCCCAGTAGAGAAAGTGATGCGCTGCAACATGCTGGAAGAAGAATTGGAAGAATTCTGCATGGGGCAGGGGGAATTACCGTTTGCGATCAAACCTTTTGAAGTTGTAACATTTAAAATATTTGCGAAGGAGTAGCAGTAAGAGTATGTTGTTTCAGGACAGAATGAATGAACTGCAGGGAAAAGTGCGGTTGCTACAAGAAAATCAGAAAA
>JAZQBW010000101.1:0-53725 GCA_045545895.1 Faecalimonas sp. | reverse complement strand
AAGCGCCACTCCAAGAGACTCACATGCGGATTTGTGCATTCAAGAACCAATTGGAGAAGTGTTAGGTAATATTGTGTTGTAAAAAAGAAAGAGGAATCATATGGAGTTGATAAGACTAAATCCAGGGTGTATTAGTTGCTTGTTAAAAAGCAGATTAGAAGATTTCCCCGAAGACACCCCTAATGAAAAGCAAATCGAGTATATGCAGCGTGTGCTAAAAGCAATATCGGAAACGCCTAAAAGTGAAGGTGCACCTGTTATCGTAAGAACAATTAATCGGATTCAAAAAGAAATGTTTGGTTATAACAAGGATTTTACACATGTGAAATCACATTTTAATGAATTAATGCTTGAGAAGGCTCCTTTTGTTCGTGAAAAATTGAGTCAGTCACAGGATTCGCTTAAACTGGCAATTCAGTATGCGATGACTGGAAATTATATAGATTTTGGTGCTATGAATAGTGTAGACGAAGAACAACTTAACCGACTGTTAGATCAGGCTTCCGAAAATCATGTTGATGAGAAGGAATATGCTTCTTTAAAAGCAGATTTCGAAAAAGCGAAAAGCATTGTATATCTGACGGATAACTGTGGCGAAATCGTTATGGATAAACTGTTAATTGAAGAAATTCAAAAGTTGAATCCGAAGACGGAAGTAACGGTAATTGTTAGGGGAAAACCGGTTTTAAATGATGTAACCATGGAGGATACAATTCAAGTCGGACTTACAGAAATGGTACATGTAATTGGAAACGGAAGCGAAATTGCGGGAACATATCTGGAAGAGATTTCAACAGAGGCAAAAGATGCAATTGATTGTGCAGATGTGATTCTTGCGAAAGGACAAGGTAATTTTGAAACGCTACGTATGTGTGGAAAAAACATATATTATATATTTATGTGCAAATGCGAAATGTTTGCAAAGCGGTTTCAAGTGCCAAAATATTATGGAATGTTAATTAATGATAAAAATGTTTCATAAAAATTTTTAGTAAATGTTGCTTTTATGAAAAAAATGGTTTGTATCATGTATTGAAAGATACAAAAAGTATGGTATAATTACAAATACGTCAAAGTGAATAAGAACATGATAGGTGTCAAATTGGATTATCCAATTTGGTGAAAAGGGAAGCAAGTGTGATTCTTGCACGAACTCGTCGCTGTGATAGAGGAGTTTCATTTCCACAATGAATTTGTGAAAAGTCACTGGCGAAAGCTGGGAAGATGAAATGAAATGATGATACTTAAGTCAGAAGACCTGCCTGTGATGGTACTGGATAGCCACGAGTAATTGGTTAGTACATATGAGAACGAATTCTTTTGTTCTTGGCATTTGTGTATGTATATTAGACCTTTTACTACAGAGTAGTAAGAGGTTTTTTATTGTTTCAAGGAAGTATACTTACACATTACTCCTACACGTTCTTTATTGTTTACAAACACAAATTGACGAAAAACATAAGAAAGAAGAGGAGAAAAACATGAAAAACAAGAAACTTTTAGGAGCAGGATTACTGGTTATTTTGATTGCACTTTTTGCAATCGCATACGGAGCATTTCGTGAAAAACCAGTAGAAGGAAGCAAAACAATCGCAATTGAAGTTGTGAATCAAGAGGATGAATCAAAAGAATATGAGGTGCATACAGACGCTGAATTCTTAAGACAGGCCATGGAAGAAGCAGAAGGTCTGGAGTTTTCCGGTCAAGAAAGCGAATATGGCATGATGGTGGAAATCGTAAACGGGGAATCAGCAGTCTATGATAAAGACGGAGCTTATTGGAGTTTTATGGTAAACGGTGAAATGTGCAATAATGGAATTGACACGCAGCCAGTGGAAGATGGAGACGAGTTTCAGATTATATATACCGAGGCAGAGTAATTAAGTTATGGAAAATAGTTGGAAATTAACAGCGAAGGATATTACCCTAATTGGTCTAATGGTAGCCATTATCGAAGTGTGTAAAGTAATCATGAGGGATTTGCCCAATATAGAACTGACCACCTTTTGGGTGATTATGTTTACACTCTATTTTGGTAAAAAAATTATATATGTAGTCCCAACATTTATTGTGATTGAGGGAGCTATGTTTGGGTTTGGTATTTGGTGGATTATGTATCTGTATTTATGGCCTCTGCTTGCTTTGGTAACATGGATTTTTCGAAAGAACAATTCAGTGTGGTTCTGGGCAACGATAGCTGGGCTTTTTGGTTTGCTTTTCGGATTCTTTGGTTCGTTTCCATATATCGTTACAAGTGGTCTATACGGAGCATTTGCCTGGTGGATACAAGGAATCCCATGGGATATTACTCATGCAATTGCAAACTTCGTATTGATGCTGGTACTATATAGACCAATTATACAAGTTATGAATCGTGTAAATAATATGTTAATCGCCTAATGTAGAAAAGAATCTTTAGAAAATCTTTCGATTTTTCTGAAGATTCTTTTTAGATTCCAGTTTTATGATATACTCATACATGAAGAAACTGTAGCAGAAAGGAAATTAGAAGCATGAAAGAAACATATCACATCTTAATTGTAGAAGACGATGCCGAAATTCGAAACGGAATTGAAATCTATTTAAAAACACAGGATTATGAAGTGTTTAAGGCGAAGGATGGAGTAGAAGGGTTAGAAATTGTAAAAAACCACAAAATTCATCTGGCAATCATTGACGTCATGATGCCTCGCATGGATGGAATCCGTATGGTGATGGAGCTTCGCAAAGAGTTTGATTTTCCGGTTATCATGCTTTCTGCAAAATCAGAAGAAGTAGATAAAATTATGGGACTTAACATGGGTGCAGATGATTATGTAACCAAACCATTTCAACCAATGGAATTGCTTGCAAGAGTAAATTCCCAGCTTCGCCGATATACCAGGTATACGAACTCTATAGAAAGCAAAGAGGGGAATGATAATATCTTAGTTGTGGGTGGTCTGGAACTGAATGAGGATACCATTGAAGTCCGTGTGGATGGCGAACCAGTCAAAATGACTCCGATGGAGTTTAAAATCTTACATCTTTTGATGAAACACCCTGGGCGTGTTTTTTCGGCAGACGAAATCTACGAAAGAGTCTGGAATGAAGAAGCAATCAGCACAGATACAGTGATGGTTCATGTAAGACATATTCGGGAGAAGATTGAGATTAACCCGAAAGAACCAAAATATTTGAAGGTGGTGTGGGGAATTGGATACAAAATTGAAAAAATCTCATAAGTTAACAACGTTGATTATTGCATTGTGCGTAATTCTTCCGGCTGTGCTTTTGGTGAGCCTTTATCCAAGAATGGAAAAGGCAATGCTGGAGAAGCGAGAAACATACCTAAAACTGGAAGAAGAAAAAAAGGAACATGCGCCGGAATGGGAGCTGCAAGAGAATTTTATTAATTATGCTATGGAAGCATGCTACTATTTACATGCAGAAATGAAGGAGTCTTTTGAAGTTCAAGCAATCTATGATGGTATTTTTCAGCAGTATGGCTGGGATAACGATTATTTTTATGTGAATGAAAATACTACATTTAAGGCTTCGTATATGCCGGAAGGGGCCGCAGAAGCGATTACAAAAAAGAATAAAGCAAACGCTGGCTCAGAATTAGCAAAACTGATACTGGAATTTGATTCACAGGGCAATTTAATCGTTGCGGAGGTGGAAGGAGAAGCCAAAGTTGAATATAATGAATCCTATTCTGTTTATGAGATAGCAGAGCGTTCCAGAGAGCAATTTGAAAACAATGCACAGCAATATGAAGATGATTTTGGTGAAGGAATTGATGTGGATTTTTATACACCTAAAAACTTCAGGATGGAGTTTTCTGTGGATGAAAACAGTGGCTTTGTAATCAATTATGAGCAGTATTATGGAGAACATGGTTGGTACGACAAAAGTGTAGAAAATCTTTATTGGGTAACAGGAGCTTACTGGGTGATAGGAGTGATGATTCTATTCGTATTGGCAGTGGCGTTTGTTCTCCCGGTTATAAAACGTTTGGAAACAGGAAGAGAAAAACTCTTTTCCCTACCGTTTGAAATTATGGTGCTTGTAGGAATCGGTGCATTTTTCCTTACCGTTTTTATGGGCTATGCCATGTCCCATTCCACAATGTGGGAAATTAAAAATGCGTTTAGTGATAATCTGCCACAATTTTTGGGTATTATGATTACTCATGAATTGTTACACAAACTGTTATTGATCGGTAATCTGATTGGATGGATATTCTGTTTCTTTCTGATTTATGTGGTTGCTTCTGCAATCAGACAGATGATTATAAGACCGGTTTATTATTTGAAACATCAGGTACTGTGCGTTCGAATTTTAGGATGGATAAAGAAAAAGAGCAAAGATCTGTATCAATATGTAACAGACATCAGTATTCATGAGAAATTGAACAAAAGTATTATTAAAATTGTAATTGCAAACTTTGTCATATTAACGATACTTTGCTGTATGTGGTTCTTTGGAGTGGCAGGTCTTGTCATATATTCTGTGGCCTTGTATGTGATTTTGCGAAAGGAAGGAGATAAAATACAAAGACAATACGACAGCATTTTACATGCAACGAAGCAAATGGCAGATGGAGATTTAAAGATATCTCTTGATAAAGATTTAGGAATGTTTGCAGATATTGGGGATTCATTGCAAGAGGTCCAGCAAGGGTTCGAAAAAGCAGTGCTTGAAGAAGCCAAGAGTCAAAACATGAAAACGGAACTGATTACTAATGTGTCTCATGATTTAAAAACACCACTTACAGCAATCATTACTTATGTGGATCTGTTAAAAAAGGATGATATCACAGAGGAGGAACGTCAATCATACATTACAACTTTGGACCAAAAATCACAACGATTAAAGGTTTTAATTGAAGACTTATTTGAAGTCAGCAAAGCACATTCGGGAAGTGTGACTATGAATTTTATGGATGTGGATGTGGTAAATTTATTAAAACAGGTTCGCTCAGAAATGGATGAGCAAATCAAAGACAGTGAATTACAATTTCGTTGGAATTTGCCGGAAGAGAAGATTATATTATCACTGGACGGCCAGAGAACCTATCGGGTATTTGAAAATCTTATGAACAATATTTTGAAATATGCTATGCCTCATTCCAGAGTGTATATTGATATGGTTTCCTCTGAAACAGAGGTGAAAATTGTATTCCGTAATGTTTCTGCGATGGAATTGAGCTATGATGCTGAACGTTTGACAGACCGTTTTGTCAGGGGAGATTCTGCTAGAAATTCTGAGGGAAGCGGATTGGGGCTTGCCATCGTAAAAAGCTTCGTGGAATTGCAAAATGGTACATTTCATGTAGAAGTAGATGGTGACTTATTCAAGGCAATTATTCGATTTAAAAAATAGACAAAAAAGAAGTTCCGAGAAATCGGAATTTCTTTTTTTGACGGCATTTTATTGAATTCTGCAAAGGGGGATTTTGTCGAAATATAGTATACGCATTTTCTTGCAACTACAATATGTGGCTTTTATAATGAACAATAGGTTATCTGATGTGAGGTGATTGAGGAGGTACACATGGAGCGTTTGAACGTAGCTATTGCAGATGATAACGACCGGATATTGGAACTTTTGGGTGAAATTGTAAGCAGTGACAAGGAGTTGACACTTGTCGGAAAAGCCAATAATGGAGAAGAAATGTATCAAATTATCAAGAATAAGGAGCCGGATGTGGTTTTACTCGACCTAATTATGCCGAAAATGGACGGATTAAGTGTCATGGAACGTGTCAATGAAGATAAAACTTTGAAGAAAAGTCCCAATTTTATTATCATAACAGCAGTAGGACAAGAACGTATTACAGAAGATGCCTTCAAAAAAGGAGCAAGTTACTACATAATGAAACCATTTCATAATGAGACTGTTTTGAATCGAATCAAACATGTACAGAATGAAGTGAAAAATTTGCAAAAAGAAAAGATAAAAACTATAGATTATACGGGAGGAACGAAAGAGATAAGCTTGGAGAATCGGGTTACCGATATGATTCATGAAATAGGTATTCCTGCACATATTAAAGGCTATCATTACCTAAGGGATGCGATTTTGATGGCAATTGGGGATATGGATGTATTAAATGCAATTACAAAGATTCTGTATCCTACTATTGCAAAAAGACATCAGACCACATCAAGCAGAGTGGAGCGAGCAATACGTCACGCCATCGAAGTGGCATGGAGCAGAGGAAAACTGGACACACTAGAGGAATTATTTGGTTATACCGTCAGTAACGGCAAAGGAAAACCGACCAATTCGGAATTTATTGCACTCGTGGCAGATACCATACGTTTAGAACAGAAACATCGATAAAATCTTGACCATAGGCTTTTCTACAAGTATAATATAGATATATTTGTGGAATAGTGAGTGGAGGAAATACTATGAAAAAAATTTTGTTTGCAGCATCTGAATCAGTACCTTTTATTAAAACAGGTGGTTTGGCCGATGTTGTTGGTTCACTGCCAAAGAATTTTAATAAAGATGAATTTGACGTAAGAGTTATGTTACCGAAATATGCGTGCATGAAAGAAGAGTGGAAAGAAAAACTGGTATATAAGAATCATTTCCACATGGATTTTTATGGAAAAGACCGTTATGTAGGAATATTAGAAACAGAGCTAGATGGAATTACATTCTATTTTATTGATAACGAAGATTATTACAGTGGTCCGAAACCATATACCAGCGATGGATTATGGGATATCGAACGGTTTGCATATTTTTCAAAGGCTGTTTTATGTTCTCTTCCTGTCATTGATTTTAAACCGGATGTGATTCATTGTCATGATTGGCAGACAGGATTGGTTCCGGTGTATTTAGATAATTTCCGTTATTATCTTGAGTTCTATCAAGGGATTAAGACTGTTATGACCATCCACAACTTAAAGTTTCAAGGTGTGTGGGGAACAAATGAAGTTAAAGCGATTACAGGTCTTGCTGACTACTATTTTACATCAGACAAGTTAGAAGCATACAATGATGCCAATCTTTTAAAAGGTGGTATTGTATATGCAGATAAAGTTACTACCGTAAGTAATACTTATGCGGAAGAGATTAAGGTTCCATTCTATGGGGAACGCTTAGATGGACTTATGAATGCAAGAAGCAATAGCCTTTCAGGTATTGTAAATGGGATTGATTATGATGAATATAACCCTGAAACAGATAAATGGCTGGCTGCCAATTACAATGTAGAGAACTTTAGAAAAGAAAAAGTGAAGAATAAGACGGCACTTCAAAAAGAACTGGGACTGGACGTGGATCCGAAGACCATGATGATTGGTATTGTATCCAGACTTACGGACCAAAAGGGCTTTGATTTGATTGCCCATGTAATGGATGAATTGTGCCAAGATCCGATTCAAATTGTAGTACTAGGAACCGGTGATGAGAAATATGAAAATATGTTTAGACATTTTGCATGGAAATATCCAAATAAAGTGTCTGCAAATATTTTCTATTCAGATGCACTTTCTAAGAAAATTTATGGTTCTTGTGATGCATTTTTAATGCCATCTTTATTTGAACCATGTGGATTAAGCCAATTAATGAGCTTGCGTTTTGGAACCTTACCAATTGTTCGTGAAACAGGTGGACTAAAAGATACGGTGCAAGCGTATGATGAATATGCAAAGACAGGTACAGGATTTAGCTTTACGAACTACAATGCCCATGAGATGTTGGACAGAGTACGTTACGCAGAGGAAATCTATTACAATAAAAAACGTGATTGGAATAAGATGATTGAGAGAGCTATGAATGAAGATTTTTCATGGGGAACTTCAGCGAAACAATATGAAGATTTGTACAATCGGGTTTAATTATGCAATTACGTGTTAGGAGATCACAGTGAAGATTATTAAGAAATTACTAGAGGATAAAGTGAATATTTCTTTTGAAGTATTCCCACCAAAGACGGATGATACATACGATAAAGTTTTGGGGGCGGTAGATGAGATTGCCAAATTGCAGCCATCCTTTATTAGTGTAACTTATGGTGCCGGAGGCGGAACCAGTAAGAACACGGTAAAGATTGCATCCCATATTCAAAATGATCTGGGTGTAGATAGCATTGCCCATCTCACTTGTGCATCCTCTACAAAAGACGAAGTTCAAAAAGTTGTGAAGGATATTGCGGAGCATGGAATTCAGAATATTCTCGCATTGCGCGGAGACATTCCAAAGGACGCAGCTTTTCCAGTTCCGGGACATTATAAATATGCTTCGGAATTGATAGAAGACATCAAGACTATGGGTGATTTTTGTATTGGTGCAGCTTGTTATCCGGAAGGACATGTGGAAAGTACACATAAGACAGAGGATATTGCTAATTTGAAAAGAAAAGTTGATAGCGGTGTTGATTTTCTCACCACCCAGATGTTTTTTGACAATTCCATTCTATATAACTTTTTGTATCGAATTCGAGAAAAAGGGATTACAGTTCCGGTGCTTCCAGGAATTATGCCTGTGACCAATGGAAAACAGATGGCACGTATCTGTCAGCTTTCCGGAACCATATTGCCGGAAAGATTCCGGGCAATTGTGGATCGTTTTGGTGACAATCCAAAAGCCATGCAACAGGCAGGAATTGCCTATGCAACGGACCAAATTATTGATTTGATTGCAAATGGGATTACTAACATTCATGTGTATTCCATGAATAAACCGGAAGTTGCCGTTGCAATTATGGAAAATCTTTCAGAAATTGTCAAATAGCGAGGGTATGATGGATATACGAACGAAAGAGGCTGTTCGATATTTGGGATATGGAAGACATGCGATAGATGAACCAACATTGGAGCTGATTCAGGACACATTTCGGGAACTGGATCAAGTGGCTGATGCAAGATTCGTCTATCGCATTTTTGAAATCATAGAAGAAAATGAGAACCAGCTTACCATAGGGGGATTACGGATTCAAAGTAGGAATCTGTACAAAAACTTAAAGAATTGTAAACAGGGGATTGTGTTTTGTGCTACACTTGGTACCGGTGTAGATTTGTTACTAAAAAGATACTCTGTATCAGATATGTCAAAAACCGTGGTTCTGCAGGCATGTGCGGCTGCATTCTTGGAAGAATACTGTGACCGTATGCAGAAACAGATTGGGGATGGATTAGAGAATGGTTTGTATTTAAGACCAAGATTTAGTCCTGGTTATGGTGATTTCTCGATTTTGCACCAAAAGGAACTATTGCAAATGACAGATGCATCAAAGAAAATAGGTTTGGCGCTGACAGAAGGGTATATGCTTACCCCTACAAAATCAATCACTGCGGTGATGGGAATCAGTAGTGAAGCTAGAGATTGTACTATAAAGGGATGCGAAATGTGTACAAAAGAAGATTGCATCTACAGAAGGAGTTAAGATGATGTTACGGGAACGTTTAGGGAAAGAATTACTTTTCTTTGATGGTGGAATGGGAACACTGCTTCAAAAAGAAGGACTTATGCCGGGAGAACTGCCGGAGGTATGGAATATGGAACACAGTGAGGTGATTCAAAAGATCCATGAATCCTATTTTAGAGCAGGAAGTAATATTGTTCTCACCAATACTTTTGGAGCAAATGCAATAAAATTCCACAGTGAAACATATTCATTACGGGAAGTGGTAGATAAAGCAGTAGAAAATGTAAGAAAAGCTGCGAAATCAGCATTTAAAAACAACCAGGAATACTACGTTGCACTAGATGTGGGTCCTACAGGAAAACTCTTAAAGCCCATGGGGGATCTGGGTTTTGAAGATGCATACCATGCGTTTAAGGAAGTAGTGGTATACGGCGAGAAAGCCGGTGTTGATTTAATTCATATAGAAACCATGAGTGACACTTACGAAGTAAAAGCGGCTGTGCTGGCGGCAAAAGAGAATACCAATCTGCCGGTGTTTGCTACGCTGATTTTTGATGAAAAAGGAAAACTTTTGACAGGTGGGGATGTACCATCTGTAGTTGCGCTCCTGGAAGGACTCCGTGTAGATGCTCTTGGAATCAACTGTGGAATGGGACCGGTGCAAGTGATTCCGATTTTGCGGGAAATCGCAAAATATACATCTCTTCCGATTATTGTAAAACCAAATGCGGGGCTTCCGAAACAAAAAAATGGAGAAACCTATTATGATGTTTCGCCAGAACGATTTGCTGAGGCTCTTAAGGAGATTGTTCTAAATGGAGCCTGCTTGATTGGTGGATGCTGTGGTACCACGCCGGAACATATTTCTGCAATGGTACAGGCTTGTAAGAACATGGATATCTTAAAACCAAGTCCAAAGTCTGATACTATTGTGTCTTCCTATGGAAAAGCAGTGTGTTTGAGCGAAGAACCGATTATTATTGGAGAACGTATTAATCCAACGGGTAAAAGTAGGTTCAAACAGGCGTTAAAAGAACATGATTTGGATTATATCTTAAAAGAAGGAATTACCCAGCAGGAAAAAGGTGCACACATTTTAGATGTAAATGTGGGACTTCCGGATATTGATGAAGTTTCGATGATGAAAGAAGTTGTGACGGAACTGCAAAGTGTGACAAGCCTTCCGTTGCAGATTGACACAGTGAATGCGGATGCCCTTGAAGCAGCCATGCGTATTTATAATGGGAAACCAATGGTGAATTCCGTAAGTGGAAAGCAGGAATCTATGGATACTGTGTTTCCACTTGTAAAAAAATATGGTGGGGTTGTGGTTGGACTTACCCTTGATGAAAATGGAATCCCAGAGTCCGCCAAAGGACGCGTGGAAGTTGCAGGTAAGATTATTACAGAAGCCGCCAAGTATGGGATCGATAAAAAGGATATTGTGATAGATGTCCTTACCATGACCATTAGTTCAGAACCAAACAGTGCTAATGTGACGTTGGAGGCTTTGGCAGAAGTAAAGAAACGTTATGGTGTAAAAACAGTATTGGGCGTTTCTAATATTTCTTTTGGACTGCCGAATAGACCAATTATCAATGCGAACTTTTACACAATGGCAATGCAAAGTGGATTAACAGCTGGAATTATCAATCCTTCCTCAGAGGAGATGATGCGCTCTTATTATTCCTACCGGGCTCTTATGGGATTTGATAAACATTGTGAGAATTATATAGAACGTTGCAATAAAGTAGATAGCGTAAACCAGAAGGTGGTTTCGGGAGTACAGATGGATTTGAAAACGGTGATTGTCAAAGGCTTAAAAGACGAAGCGTTTGTTTGTGCAAAAGAACTGGTTAAGTCAGAGAAACCACTGGATATTATTCATGAACATTTGATACCTGCCCTTGATGCGGTTGGAAAAGGATTTGAACAGGGTACCGTGTTTTTGCCACAATTACTTATGAGCGCAGATGCTGCAAAGAATGCCTTTGCAGTGTTGAAAGAACATATGGCATCCGAAGGACAGGAGCAAGAAAAGAAAGAGAAGATTATTCTTGCAACCGTGAAAGGCGATATTCATGATATCGGCAAGAATATTGTGAAAGTATTGTTGGAAAACTATGGATATGATGTGATTGATTTGGGAAAAGATGTTGCACCGGAAAAGATTGTAGAAAGGGCAGTTTTAGACAATGTAAAATTAATTGGCCTGAGCGCTCTGATGACAACGACTGTGGTAAGCATGGAAGAAACAATTAAATTGTTGCGGGAAAAGGTTCCAGATTGCAAAGTGATGGTGGGAGGCGCAGTATTAAATCAGGAGTATGCGGATATGATCGGAGCGGATTTTTATGGAAAAGATGCCATGCAGTCCGTGTATTATGCACAAGATTATTTTGCATGCAATAAATTGAATTAAAATAGGTTCTGTGGTACCATAATAAAAGTTAAAATGATTGGCATGAGTTTGGAGGTAACAAAATGGCATTTTTAGGAGTTTTAATAGAGACAATCATTAAAATGTTGATTGTAGGTGCAGTTGCTTTTGGAGGAATCTGCTTAGGCAGACATCTTCGTAAGAAACATGACGAGAAGCAATCAGAAGAATAATGCATGAATTGACAAAGAATGGAATTCTATTTATAATGAGTTATTAGTGAAATTAGACTTAGGAGGAGAATCATGAAACAATACGGAGTGAACGAACTGAGAAAAATGTTCTTAGAGTTCTTTGAAAGCAAAGACCACTTGGCAATGAAGAGTTTTTCCTTGGTTCCACATAATGATAAAAGTTTATTGTTAATTAATTCAGGAATGGCACCATTGAAACCTTATTTTACAGGTGCAGAGATTCCACCAAGAAAGAGAGTGACCACATGTCAGAAGTGTATCCGTACAGGTGATATTGAAAATGTTGGTAAAACAGCGCGTCACGGTACATTTTTTGAAATGCTTGGAAATTTTTCATTTGGAGACTATTTTAAAAGGGAAGCAATTGCTTGGTCTTGGGAATTTTTAACAGAAGTAGTTGGATTAGACCCAGACAGATTGTATCCATCAGTATATGTAGATGATCAAGAAGCATTCGATATTTGGAATAAAGAAATGGGAATTGCCCCAGAACGTATCTTTAAATTTGGCAAGGAAGACAATTTCTGGGAACATGGTTCAGGTCCTTGTGGCCCATGTTCTGAGATTTATTATGATCGTGGCGAAAAATACGGTTGTGGTAAGCCGGATTGTACAGTAGGCTGTGACTGTGACAGATACATGGAAGTATGGAACAATGTGTTTACACAGTTTGATAATGATGGAAAAGGTAACTATGAAGAATTAGAACAAAAGAACATCGATACAGGTATGGGTCTGGAGAGACTTGCATCCGTAGTACAGGATGTAGACTCTATTTTTGATGTTGATACAATTAGAGCACTTCGTGAGAAAGTATGTGAATTTGCTCATGCAGTATATAAAGAAGATGAAAACAAAGATGTTTCCATCCGTCTGATTACAGATCATATCCGTTCTGCAACATTTATGATTTCAGACGGTATTATGCCGACAAACGAAGGAAGAGGATATGTGCTTCGTCGTCTGATTAGACGTGCCGCACGTCACGGAAGACTTCTTGGCATTGAAGGAAAATTCCTCGCAAAACTTAGTGAAACTGTGATTGAAGGTTCCAAGGATGGCTATCCGGAGTTAGACGAAAAGAGAGATTTTATTTTTAAAGTTTTAACTCAAGAAGAAGATAAGTTTAACAAGACCATTGACCAGGGTCTCAGCATCCTTGCTTCCCTGCAAGAGGAATTAAAATCAGAAGGAAAGACTATGCTTTCTGGAGATGATGCATTCAAATTGTATGACACATATGGATTTCCTCTTGATTTAACAAAGGAAATCTTAGAAGAAGCAGGATTTTCGATTGACGAAGATGGTTTCAAGGCAGCCATGGAAGAGCAAAGAGTAAAAGCTCGCAGTGCCCGTAAAGTAACTAACTATATGGGTGCAGATGCAACTGTATATGATAAAATTGATGCAAGTGTGACAACAGAGTTTGTAGGTTATGACAAATTAGTACATGATTCAAAAATCAGCGTGCTTACAACTGAGACAGAAATCGTAGAAGCAATAACTGAGGGAGAAAATGCTACTATCTTCGTGGATGAGACACCATTCTACGCTACCATGGGTGGACAAGAAGGGGATAAAGGTACTATCTGCACAGCAGATGCCCAGTTCAAAGTAACGGATACAATTAAACTGTTAGGTGGTAAAGTAGGACACGTTGGAACTGTAACAAAAGGTATGTTTAAGGTAGGCGATGTAGTTACACTTAAAGTAGATGAAAAAGGTAGAGCAAACACATGTGGTAACCACAGTGCAACCCATCTCCTTCACAGAGCACTCCGTAATGTTTTGGGTTCTCATGTAGAACAAAAAGGTTCTCTTGTAACACCAGATAGACTTCGATTTGACTTTGCTCATTTTTCAGCAATGACTGCAGAAGAATTAGCACAGGTAGAGGCAATTGTTAACGAAGAAATCAGAAATGATTTGCCGGTTGTAACAGAAGTGATGAACATCGAAGCGGCAAAAGCATCAGGTGCTACAGCTCTCTTTGATGAAAAATACGCAGATGATGTGCGCGTGGTAACCATGGGAGATTTCACAAAAGAACTTTGTGGTGGTACCCATGTGAGCAACACAGGAAAGATTACAACATTTAAGATTGTTTCTGAAGCAGGTGTGGCTGCAGGTGTTCGTCGTATCGAAGCTCTTACTGGAGAAGCAGTATTTGCATATTATAAAGAAGTTGAGAAAACATTAGCAGATGCGGCAAAGGCTGCAAAAGCAAATCCAGCTAATTTAATCGAGAAGATTGAACATATGTTAGCGGATATGAAAGCAATGCAAAGTGAGATTGAATCCTTAAAGAGTAAGGCTGCAAAAGATGCTCTTGGCGATGTTATGAACCAAGTGACAGAGGTAAATGGAGTGAAACTCCTTGCAACATCTGTAGAAGGTGTTGACATGAACGGACTTCGTGACCTTGGTGACCAGTTGAAAGAAAAATTTGGTGAAGGTGTGGTGGTGATTGCATCTTCTGCAAATGATAAGGTAAACTTAATTGCTATGGCTACAGACGAAGCCATGGCAAAAGGTGCTCATGCTGGAAATCTGATTAAAGGAATTGCCGGTCTTGTAGGTGGTGGCGGCGGTGGTCGTCCAAACATGGCTCAGGCAGGTGGAAAGAATCCGGCAGGTATTTCGGCTGCAATTGCAAAGGTAGCAGAGGTTTTGGCAGATCAAGTGAAATAGTTTTAGTAATTGCTAAAAAACAATAAAATTTGTGGTTGACGAATGGGAAAATTATGTTATAATAATCCATAGTGCAATAAAAAATACCCGAACAGTCGTATGATGCACAATATAGGACTGGAGGGGAGGTTAGGTGTGAGACTATGTCAAATGTAATCGTTAAAGAAAACGAAACGTTAGATAGCGCTTTACGCAGATTCAAAAGAAACTGTGCAAAAGCTGGTATTCAACAAGAAATTCGTAAAAGAGAACATTACGAAAAGCCAAGCGTAAGACGTAAAAAGAAATCTGAAGCTGCTAGAAAACGTAAGTATAACTAATATGTGCAAGTTAAAAGGAGTGCAAAAGGCACTCCTTTTTTACTTGTAATTCTCTTGAAAAAATTATATAATGCAAAAGGGAAAATGCGTCATAAGACAGGAGAACGAAGCATGGGAAAATGGCTTTGGTTATTATTGATTATAGTCTGTGTGTTAGTTGTAATAGAATGGATAAGAGAAATACATACATTTCGAATCACACATTATGAAATATATTCGCCGAAATTGCAAGATATAGAGAAACGCAAAGTGATTTTGCTAAGTGACCTTCATAATTGCAGTTATGGAAAAAAGAATGAAAAATTGTTGAAAGCAATTCAGATGGAACACCCGGATATGATTTTGGTCGCAGGTGATATGTTAGTCGGAAAAGAAGGCGGTTCACTGGATATTGCAAAGGAGTTTGTGGAGAAACTTCCTGCTATATGTGACACTTATTATGCCAATGGGAATCATGAGCAAAGAATGAAAAGTTATTCGGAGATTTGCCAAAGGGATTTCGAAGCTTATAAAGTGTCTCTGAAAAAAGCTGGTGTTCATTATTTGGAAAACCAGAAGGATGAGAGTGTATGGGGCGCTTGTGACGTGGAGATTCATGGACTTGAAATCCCGGATAGTGCTTATAAGAAGTTCCAAAAGGTATTTTTGCCGGAGAATTATATGGAAACTTGTTTGGGAAAGGCTGATCCATCAAAATATCAGATATTAATTGCGCACAACCCTATTTTTATGCAGGATTATTTGGAATGGGGGGCAGATTTGATTGTTTCAGGTCATTTACACGGAGGAGTGGCAAGAGTTCCATTTTGGCGAGGTGTGATTACACCACAGGGTGGTCTTTTTCCGAAATACTCAGGGGAGTTAACAAAAGAAGGAGATGCTTCTGTCGTTGTGAGCAAAGGAATCGGAATTCATACGATTAAGGTGCGGTTTTTAAACCCAGCAGAGATTGTAGTATTACATGTAGGAGGTACAGAAGAGTAACATGGCTATACCAGTAAAATTAGAAGCTTTTGAAGGTCCTTTGGACTTGCTCTTACATTTGATTGATAAGAATAAAGTGGATATTTATGACATACCGATTGTTGAAATTACAAATCAATATATGGAATACATTCGTGAAATGCAAAAGAAAGACTTGAATATTATGAGTGAATTTCTTCTAATGGCAGCCACTCTGCTTGACATTAAGTGTAGAATGCTTCTTCCGGCTGAAGTCAATGAAGAGGGCGAGGAGGAAGATCCGAGAGCAGAACTTGTTGAGCAATTGTTGCAGTACAAGATGTACAAATATATGTCCTATGAATTAAAGGATAGGCAGTTAGATGGCGAGAAATTGATGTTTAAGGATGAAACCCTTCCGGATGAAGTGAAGGAGTATCAGGAACCGGTTGATTTGGACGCATTACTGGACGGGCTTACCTTGGCTAGATTAAATGAAGTGTTCCAGGACATTATGAAGAAACAGAATTATAAGATCGACCCGGTGAGAAGTACTTTTGGAAAGATTCAAAAAGAAGAAATTACTGTTGAAGAAAAAATGGAGTTTTTGGATACTTATATTACGAAACACAAAAAATTCAGCTTTTCTCAGTTGTTGAAAAAGCAAAAAACCAAAATGCAGACGGTAGTTACTTTTTTGGCCATTTTAGAAATGATGAAGATGGGTAAGATTTCAGTGGTACAGGAAAATACATTTGATGATATTATGATTACATCAATGGTATAGATGAGGTGAAGAAAGTGAACGTAAAAGAAATGGAAGCAATTATAGAAGCGATTCTATTTACCATGGGAGAATCTGTGGAGGTTGGACGAATCGCAAAAGTAATTGAACAAGATGTGAATACAACAAAAAAGATCATACATAATTTGATGGATAAATATGAGGAAGAAGCTAGAGGAATTTGCATTATTGAATTGGAAGACTCTTATCAGATGTGCACAAAGAAGGAAATGTATGAATATCTGATTCAGATAGCCAAACAGCCAAGACGTTATGTGCTCACGGATGTTGTGTTAGAAACATTGTCAATTATTGCCTATAAGCAACCGATTACCAAGATTGAAATTGAACGTATTAGAGGTGTAAAATCCGACCATGCAGTAAATAAGCTGATTGAATATAATCTTGTAGCAGAGGTGGGAAGAATGGATACTCCAGGGCGTCCAATTTTGTTTGGTACCACAGAGGAGTTTTTGAGACGCTTCAGCGTGCAATCTGTAGATGAATTGCCGGGAATTACACCTGAAAAGGTGGAAGACTTCAAAGCAGAGGCAGAGGATGAAATTCAGTTAAAACTAAATTTATAAAAGGAATAGGAATATTTCATGAGTCATATATTACAGTAACAATGTTTTAGGTGAACTCTTGTGAAAAAGTGGATAGTATTGATATTGGTGCTTGTTATGGGATTGCCCGCACAGGCAAAGGATGAACCAACAACGTTATACGCCCAGTCAGCAGTCCTGATGGATGCAGATAGTGGGCGTGTTTTGTTTGAAAAAAACGGCACAGATGTGAAGGCTATGGCGAGTACAACTAAGATTATGACTTGTATTTTAGCATTGGAACAGGGAACGGAAGATGCAGTAGCAACCTTTTCAGAAGTTGCGACAAAGCAACCCAAAGTACATCTGGGAGCTGGAGCAGGGGAACAATTTTATCTGCGGGACTTATTGTATTCTCTCATGTTAGAATCACACAATGATTCAGCGGTTGCCATTGCAGAAACTATATCCGGAGACGTGAAATCTTTTGCAAATCTTATGAACCAGAAGGCTAAGGAAATAGGGTGCGAAAACACCTATTTTATTACACCAAACGGTTTGGATGCATCAGATGAGAATGGTACACATTCTACCACAGCAGTAGATTTGGCGCGAATCATGACCTACTGTATTATGGATTCTCCGCAAAGAGAGTGCTTTCTGGATATCACGTCTACACCTAATCACAGTTTTACTGATGTAGAGGGTAAGAGAAGCTATTCCTGTACGAATCACAATTCCTTTTTAAATATGATGAATGAGGCTATTTCGGGAAAAACTGGGTTTACGGCAGATGCGGGATACTGCTATGTTGGAGCAGTAGAAAGTGAAGGTAGAACCTTTGTGGTATCCCTGCTTGCCTGTGGATGGCCCAACAACAAATCCTACAAATGGGCTGATATGAAAAAACTGGTTTCGTATGGAATGGAGAATTATGAATATGAAACGTTAAATCAGGTTCCGGATTTAAAAGAGATAAAAGTGCTGGGCGGAATACCAAAAACAGGGCGTCTTTTTGATGAAGCACAGATTTCGGTGGAATTGAAAAAGCAAGAGGACGTTTCAGCCTTGATGCATCATGAAGAGACAATTCAGGTCAAAGTGGAACAGAAGGAAATTCTTGAGGCGCCGGTTACGCATGGTGAGGAAGTGGGAAAAGTTACATACTACTTAGAGGACGAAAAAATTGCCGAGTATCCCATTGTAAGCACCTCTTCTGTGAAAGAAAAAGATTTTACATGGTATTTTCGTAAAATAGTAGAATTGTATGCAATTCAGTGAAAGATTAAATCATAAATACGATATGAGCAGTAATGGGAGTAAAACGAAAGATGAATAGAAATCCATACGGAAAACTGGCATTGTTTTTAACAGCAATGCTTTGGGGAACAACATTTGCCATAGGAAAGATAGCGACGGAAGCGTTTTCAGCTTCATTTATTATTGCGCTTCGTTTTTCGGTGGCGGTTATTGCGCTGGTTATTGTGGCAGCACCATTGTTTAGCATGTTAAACAGGCAATATTGGATAGACGGCATTTGGATGGGGGTTACTTTGTTCTTAAGTTATATTCTGCAAGTGGCGGGACTTGGGATGGATACCTCACCGGGAAAGAGTGCCTTTCTCTGCACAACCTATTGTGTCATGGTACCTTTTCTATATTGGTTGGTAACAAAGAAAAGACCAAAGTTTCTTCATGTAGCCTGTATCTTTATCTGCCTTTTGGGGATTGGAGTGCTATCGTTACGAGGAGGACTGGAAATGTCGGCTGGAGATATTTTAACGGTTCTGAGTGGAGTCCCGTGTGCAGTTAATATTGTCATTTCATCTATTGTGTGTCAAAACAAAAACCCATTGCTTCTAACTACAATTGAATTAGGAGTGGTGGCAGGATTGGCATGGATTTGTGTTATATTTACAAACACATTTCCGAGGGAGTTTCCATTAAATACGGTAGGAGGGATTGTTTATCTTGGATTAGTTGCAACGGCACTCTGCCTGTTTCTGCAAAGTTATGGACTTAAGTATGCAGAGGCGTCCATTGGTGGAATGATTTTAAGTTTGGAATCTGTCTTTGGTGTGATTTTTTCGATTCTTATTTACCATGAAAAAGTAACACTGCGTATGCTTGTTGGATTTGTTTTGATTTTTATAGCGATTCTTTTGTCCCAATGGGAACCGAAGGAGAAAAAAGAAGTCTTGAACGAATAACAGTCAAGACTTCTTTTTTGTCAAATTTCTTTCGTGTATTTTTTTAGCCATTTTTTTTCGGCGTCATTTAGGTATGGAGACACTATGTCGTATACGTTTTGGTGATAAGCGTTCAGCTGTGCTTTTTCATCATCTCGCATAAGTGACGGCTCAATCGCATCTAAATCAAAAGGAACATATGTGATCACTTCGAATTCCATAAATTGTCCATACTCATTTTTGACATCATTTCGAACTAGCAATTCATTTTCCAGACGAATGCCATGAGAATCAGCGATATAGAGTCCAGGTTCGTCAGAAAGAATCATTCCATTTTCCAGTGGCACATTTTCCTTAGCCAGCTGCCAGCTAATGCGACAAGGTCCTTCGTGTATACTGAGTAAATATCCGATGCCGTGTCCAGTTCCATGTTTGAAATCTAAATTCATATTCCATAAATATTGTCTAGCAAGGATATCAAGATTTTGTCCAGTACAACCGTATAAAAATTTGGCCTTAGACAATGCCAGATTTCCACGAAGTACTTGTGTATAATGAGTTTTCAATTCATCGCTGATTTCGCCTAGAGCAATCGTACGTGTAATGTCAGTGGAACCTTCCATATAATTTCCGCCGGTGTCAGTGAGATAGAAGTTTCCGGCTTCTAAAGGACAGTCCGTTTCTTCTGAGGAAGAATAATGGCACATGGCTGCGTGCGGACCGTAAGCGCTAATCGGTGCAAAGCTAGGCCAAAGGAATCCTTCTTGCTCCGCGCGAAGGCTTTCTAGTTTTTCTGAAGCACTCAGTTCTGTGATAACTTCCTTACCAAGCCTTGTTTTTAGCCAATATAAAAATTTGATATGAGCAACAGCGTCTTTTATGTGTGCATTTTTTATGTTTTTGATTTCGGTTTCATTTTTCATTGCCTTAAGGAGAATGCTTGGATTCATTGTTTCTATTGTTTTCATCTCAGAAGGAATGTTTTTGTATAGCGCATAATTTAATCTTGCAGGATCCATTAGTAAAACATGATCAGTGCTTAGAGATTTCACAAAGTCGTACACCTCATTGTATGAGTGTAAAAGGATATGTTCCTTATCAAAACTGATTTTAATTTCCTTAGAAAGTTTGTCTTCATCTATAAATAGATGTACACAATCCATCATAATAATAGCATAGGTGAGAACAACAGGAGAGTAGGACACATCTTTTCCACGAAAATTAAAGATCCACGCAATATCATCTAGCGTAATCAAAAGATGTGCAGTTGCGCCTAAATCTTTCATATACTTACGAATACGTTTTAGTTTGGAAGCGGTGGATTCCCCAGAATACTTTTCTTCCAATAAGAATACAGGGTATTTCGACATTGGAGGGCGGCTTAGCCATATCATATCAATCAAATCAAAATGTTCTTCGATACGAATGTTTTTAGAAGCAAATTTCTTTGCATATTGCTCCCCCTCTTTTGCAGAGATAACACGGCCATCAAATCCTAAAGTTGCACCGTCAGTAAGAGAGTTTTCTAAGTATTCATCAATTGTCGGAACGCATGGTTCTCCTATTTTATATAAAGTAATGCCGGAGCCTTGAAGTTCTTTTTCTGCCTGAATAAAATATCTTCCATCAGTCCAAAGACCAGCTTCGTCCTGTGTGATTACTGCAGTGCCTGCTGAACCTGAAAAGCCGGTAATAAAAGCGCGTGTTTTGAAATGCTCTCCGACATATTCGCTTTGATGATTATCGGCAGAGGGAACAAGATAAACGTCTATATTATTTTCTTTCATTAAATGACGAAGTTGTTTGATTTTGTCTGGTACATTCATATGAGAATCCTCCTTATAAGTGAAAATATTATAGCACATACTCAGTGTTCGCACAAACCGTGACAAATATTTGATAAAACTTTATCAAAGAATGGATGAAATTGGTTGCAAACACTTGAAAAATGGTATATATTATATATTGGCAGAAAATTTGGCTAACATAAATTAAATATAAATGGAGGACTAGATTTATGAGCAAAACTACATCTCAAAATCTCGCAAGTACAAGAATTGCCTCTTTGCTTGATGAGGGAAGCTTCGTTGAAATCGGTGGCGCAATTACAGCCAGAACAACAGATTTCAACATACAACAAAAAGAAACTCCGGCCGATGGTGTTATTACAGGTTATGGAGTGATTGATGGCAACTTAGTGTACGTTTATAGCCAAGATGCATCTGTTCTGAAAGGTGCAATCGGTGAAATGCATGCAAAGAAGATTGCAAACATTTACGATATGGCTATGAAAATGGGGGCGCCGGTAATTGGTTTAGTTGACTGTGCAGGTTTAAGACTTCAAGAAGCAACAGACGCATTGAATGGATTCGGAAGCCTTTATTACAAACAGGCTATGGCTTCTGGTGTTATCCCACAGATTACAGCTGTATTTGGAAAATGCGGTGGTGGCTTAGCAGTTGCATCAGCTATGACTGACTTCACATTCATGGAAAGCAATCAAGGAAAACTATTCTTGAATGCACCAAATGCAATTGAAGGAAACGAAGTTTCTAAATGCGACACAGCATCAGCAACATTCCAAAGTGAAGAAGCAGGTATGGTAGATATGGCAGCTTCTGAAGAAGAAGTTTTAGCAGAAATTCGTGCATTAGTTTGTATGCTTCCTGCTAACAACGAGGACGATGCTTCTTATGACGAATGCTTGGATGATTTAAACAGAGCATGCGAAGGCATTGAAAACGCAATGGAAGATACAGCACTTGTTGCAGCTATGGTGTCTGACGACAATGTATTCTTTGAAACAAAAAGAGCGTATGCAAAAGACATGGTAACAGGCTTCATTCGTTTAAATGGTATGACAGTGGGTGTGGTTGCCAACCGTTCTAAGGTATATGACGAAGAAGGCAATGTGGTAGAGACATTTGATGGAACGCTTTCAGTAAAAGGTGCGAAAAAAGCAGCTGATTTTGTAGAATTCTGTGATGCATTTAGCATTCCTGTTGTTACTTTTACAAATGTAACAGGTTTCAAAACATGCAAATGCGCTGAAAAGTCATTAGCAAGAGAAGCAGCCAAACTTACATATGCTTTTGCAAATGCAACCGTTCCAAAAGTGAATGTAGTAATTGGAAAAGCTTACGGAAGTGCATATGTATCAATGAATAGTAAATCAATTGGTGCAGATATGGTATATGCTTGGCCAACAGCAGAAATCGGCATGATGGATGCTACATTGGCAGCAAAGATAATGTATGCTGATTCAGATGCTGCAACAATCAATGAAAAAGCAGCAGAGTATAAGGAATTACAATCAAGCCCAATGGCAGCGGCAAGACGTGGTTATGTAGATACAATCATTGCTCCGGCTGATACAAGAAAATACTTAATTGGGGCATTTGAAATGTTATTCACAAAGAGAGAAGAACGTCCATCTAAAAAACACGGAACAGTTTAGTGAGGTGAGGCAAGTGAAGAAAAAGATTAGTTTATTACTATGTATTCTTATCATGACACTTAGCTTTGCAGGATGTTCTGATAAGAGTGTGGAAGAAAGCTATGACAGAGAAATGTTGGAGTCCTCTGCAGAGTTTATTATCAGTAATTTTTCTCAAATGCAGGAAGCGGATTTGGAACAATTCAAATCTATTTCTGATTTTCAGTTAGATTACACAATGATGCAGACAGGATTAAAGGTTTCCGGTGAGAGCTTTGTTGGTATGATTAATTCATGGCAGGCAGCAGAGGAAGAATGTGGTGCATATATCAGTCATGGAGATTATCAAATTGAAGTAAAGAATGATGGAATTACAGTATCAACATTGGCTCAGTATGAGAAAAGAGAAGCTGATATCCTATTTACGTTTGACATGGATGGAAATATGGAATCAATGGACGTGTCAGCAAAGTTCTCAATCGGTGAGATATTAACGAAAGCCGGATTGAATACATTGCTGGGCATGGGAACCGTGTTTGCGGTATTGATATTCTTAGCATTTATCATTAGTTTGTTCAAATATATTCCAGATATTATGAATAAATTTAGTGGAGTAAAAACAGTAGTTCCAGTAGAAAGGGAAACTATTACAGAAACAATTGCAGAAGAAGTGTCAGATGATTTGGAATTAGTGGCAGTTATCACAGCTGCAATAGCAGCCCAGGAAGGCACAAGTACAGATGGATTTGTAGTGCGTTCTATTAGACGTAGACCATCAAATAATTGGAATTAAAAATCAGTTTAGGAGGATAAAGACATGAAAAGTTATACAATTACAGTAAATGGAAATGTATATGATGTAACAGTAGAAGAAAATGTAGGCGGAGCAGTAGCTGCTCCAGTAAGAAAAGCAGCACCGGTAGCTCCAAAAGTAGCTCCAGCTCCAAAGGCGGCAGGCACAGCAGGTGGAATTAAAGTAACGGCTGGTGCAGCAGGTAAAGTGTTCAAGATTGAAGCAAATGTTGGACAAAAAGTTTCAAAAGGTGATACAGTAGTAATTATCGAAGCGATGAAAATGGAAATTCCAGTTGTTGCTCCGGAAGATGGAACAGTACCAAGCATTGATGTAGCAGTAGGCGATGCAGAAGAAGCAGGTGGAGTTTTAGCAACATTAAACTAATTCGAATTGACATGGCATACGACTACACAGGAGGTTAAAAAATGGAATATATTACATCTACATTAGGAAACCTCGTAGAGCAGACAGCGTTTATGAACTTGACAGTGGGCAATTTCATTATGATTGGTGTTGCTTGCGTGTTCCTATATTTAGCCATTGCAAAAGGATTTGAACCACTTCTTCTTACTCCGATTGCATTTGGTATGTTATTAGTTAATATTTACCCAGATATTATGGCGGAAGGTGGCCTTTTACACTTCTTCTATCTATTAGATGAATGGGCAATTTTACCTTCGCTGATTTTCATGGGTGTTGGGGCAATGACAGACTTTGGTCCGCTTATTGCCAATCCAAAGAGTTTCTTATTAGGTGCAGCAGCTCAATTTGGTATTTTTGCTGCATACTTAGGTGCTATGGCTATGGGATTCTCAGATAAAGCCGCAGCAGCTATTTCTATTATCGGTGGTGCTGATGGACCTACTTCCATCTTCTTGGCAAGTAAGTTGGAACAGACAGCCATCATGGGACCTATCGCAGTAGCGGCATATTCTTATATGTCATTGGTTCCGATTATTCAGCCACCAATTATGAAGTTATTGACTACGGAAGAAGAACGTAAGATTAAGATGGAACAATTAAGACCGGTTTCTAAATTAGAAAAAATCTTATTCCCGGTAATCATTACAGTTGTTGTATCTCTCATTCTTCCTACAACAGCACCACTTGTTGGTATGTTGATGCTTGGTAACCTGTTTAGAGAATCAGGTGTAGTAAGACAATTAACAGATACAGCTTCTAATGCGCTTATGTATATTGTAGTAATTTTACTTGGTACATCTGTAGGTGCTACCACAAGTGCGGAAGCATTCCTGAATTGGGATACAATTAAAATCGTTGTACTTGGTTTGGTTGCATTTTCCTTTGGTACAGCAGCGGGCGTCATCTTTGGTAAGATTATGTGCAAGGCAACAGGCGGAAAAATCAATCCACTTATTGGTTCAGCAGGTGTTTCTGCCGTTCCAATGGCGGCTCGTGTATCACAAAAAGTTGGTGCAGAGGCAGACCCGACAAACTTCTTACTTATGCATGCGATGGGACCAAACGTTGCAGGTGTTATCGGTACAGCTGTAGCTGCCGGAACATTTATGGCAATCTTTGGTGTTAAATAATATTGGAGGACAGTAAAATGGCAGAAATCACAAAAAAACCTATTAAAATTACTGAAACAATTTTACGTGATGCGCATCAGTCTCTCATTGCTACAAGAATGACAACAGAGCAAATGCTTCCAATCGTAGAAAAGATGGATAAAGTTGGATATCATTCAGTAGAGTGCTGGGGCGGTGCTACATTTGATGCATCACTTCGTTTCTTAAAAGAAGATCCATGGGAAAGATTAAGAAAATTCCGCGATGGATTCAAAAACACAAAATTACAAATGTTATTCCGTGGACAGAACATCTTAGGATACCGTCCATATGCAGACGACGTAGTAGAATACTTCGTACAAAAATCAGTAGCAAACGGAATCGATATCATTCGTATTTTCGACTGCTTAAACGATTTGAGAAACCTTCAGAAAGCTGTAAAAGCTGCTGTGGCAGAAAAAGCTGATGCCCAAGTGGCTCTTTCCTATACGTTAGGGGATGCTTACACAATGGAATATTGGATGGACATTGCAAAGAGAATTGAAGATATGGGTGCCACATCTATCTGTATCAAAGATATGGCTGGTCTTTTGGTTCCATACAAAGCAACTGAATTGGTTCAAGCTATGAAAGAAGCTACAGACCTTCCGATCCAACTTCACACACACTACACATCAGGTGTTGCTTCTATGACATACTTGAAGGCTGTAGAAGCTGGTGTTGATGTGATTGATACAGCAATGTCACCATTTGCACTTGGTACATCACAACCGGCTACTGAAGTTATGGTTGAGACATTCAAAGGAACACCATATGACACAGGATTTGACCAAAACTTATTGGCTGAAATCGCTGACTACTTCAGACCACTTCGTGATGAAGCATTAGAATCAGGACTCTTAAATCCAAAGAATATGGGTGTAAATATTAAAACATTATTGTATCAAGTTCCAGGTGGTATGTTATCAAACTTAACATCACAATTGGCAGAACAAGGTGCAGAAGATAAATACTATGAAGTATTGGAAGAAGTACCAAGAGTACGTAAAGACCTTGGTGAGCCACCACTTGTAACACCTTCCTCACAAATCGTTGGTACACAGGCTGTATTCAATGTACTTATGGGTGAACGCTACAAAATGGCTACAAAAGAAACAAAAGATATCTTAAGTGGAAAATATGGTGCGACTGTAAAACCATTTGATCCAGAGGTGCAAAAGAAGTGTCTCGGAGAAAATCCTGAAGTTATCACATGCCGTCCGGCTGATTTGATTCCGGATGAATTAGATACTCTTCGCGGAGAAATGGCACAATGGTCACAGCAGGAAGAAGACGTATTGTCATATGCCTTATTCCCACAAGTTGCAACAGACTTCTTTAAATATAGAGAAGCGCAGCAAACAGGTGTTGACCAGACAGTTGCAGATACAGAAAACGGAAGTTATCCAGTATAATAAATATGGCATAATGTCATTGATAGAGCCCGGCACAATCGTGTCGGGCTTTTTTAGTATGTTAGAGTGGTACATTCTATATTTCTAACTGGTTGTTGCAATATTGAATAGGAAATAAACAGGATTTATGATACAATAAAGAAAATCCAAGAAAAATTGCATTACAGGAGGAACTTTGCATGGCAAAATATATCATGGCACTTGATGCCGGCACAACAAGTAATCGATGCATTCTTTTTAATAAAAAGGGAGAAATATGTAGCGTTGCACAGAGAGAGTTTACGCAGTATTTTCCACAACCTGGATGGGTAGAGCATGATGCGGATGAAATATGGGCAAGTATGCTTGGGGTAGCGGTAGAAGCTATGAGTAAAATCAGTGCTTCCGCAGATGATATTTCAGCCATCGGTATTACCAATCAAAGAGAGACGGTAGTGGTGTGGGATAAGAATACAGGAGAACCAGTCCATCGGGCCATTGTTTGGCAGTGCAGAAGAACGTCTGTCTACTGTGATGCTTTAAAAGAAAAAGGATTGACGGATAAATTTAGAGAGAAAACGGGACTTGTGATAGACGCATATTTTTCCGGAACAAAAGTGAAATGGATTTTGGACAATATACAGGGAGCAAGAGAAAGAGCAGAAAAAGGAGAATTGTTATTTGGAACGGTTGAAACATGGCTTATTTGGAAATTGACAAAGGGTGAAGTGCACGTGACAGACTATTCCAATGCATCACGCACCATGCTCTTTAATATCAATACGTTAACCTGGGATGAGGAGATTCTTTCAGAACTTGATATTCCAAGAGGAATGCTTCCTGAGGCCAAGCCTTCCAGTTGTATCTATGGTTATTCGGACCCCGCATTTTTAGGAGGGGCTATCCCAATTGCGGGAGCGGCCGGAGATCAACAGGCGGCACTTTTCGGTCAGACTTGTTTTCGTGCAGGTGAAGCAAAGAATACTTATGGAACGGGCTGTTTTCTTCTGATGAATACGGGGGACAAACCTGTATTTTCAAATAATGGTCTTGTTACAACTATTGCATGGGGATTGGACGGAAAAGTGACTTATGCCTTAGAAGGTTCTATTTTCGTTGCAGGTGCTGCAATTCAATGGCTGCGAGATGAGATGCGATTTATTGATTCATCTGCAGAATCAGAGATGATGGCCATGCAAGTTTCAGATACAAATGGTTGTTATGTAGTGCCTGCTTTTACAGGACTGGGGGCACCCCACTGGGATCAATATGCCCGAGGTACAATTGTAGGATTGACCCGTGGCGTCAATAAGTACCATATTATTCGAGCAACGCTGGAATCCATTGCGTATCAGGTCAATGATATTCTGGGGGCAATGAAAGCGGATTCGGGGATTGCGCTTTCTGCTTTAAAAGTAGATGGTGGAGCAAGTGTGAATAACTTTTTGATGCAGACTCAGGCGGATATGATTGATGCACCGGTGAATAGGCCACAATGTGTAGAAACAACAGCTATGGGTGCAGCATATCTGGCAGGTCTTGCAGTTGGGTATTGGGCAAGCAAAGAAGAGGTGCTTGAAAATTGGTCCATTGATCAAACCTTCGTACCAGTGATTGGAGAAGAGAAAAGAGACATGATGATAAAAGGATGGAATAAGGCCGTCAAGTATGCTTATGGATGGGCAAAAGAAGATTGAATTAACGCGGATTCTCATGTATAATTAAGAAGTTGAGAAAAGAGAGGAAGCATAAATGAGTAAAGTGCTTGTAATCGGCGGCGGAGCTGCCGGCATGTTTGCAGCAATTTTCGCGGCATACAATGGGAATGAAGTTCATTTATTTGAGAAAAACGAAAAGTTAGGTAAGAAGCTGTTCATCACAGGAAAAGGTAGATGTAATATAACCAATGCAGCTGATATGGACACATTGTTTGGTTCTGTTGTGACAAACTCCAAATTCCTTTATAGCAGTTTTTATGGGTATACCAATCAAGATGTGATTGATTTTTTTGAAAGAATCGGTGTTGCCACAAAGGTTGAACGAGGCAACCGTGTATTTCCTGTTTCAGACCATTCTTCAGATGTGATTGCCGGACTTTCCAGAGAGCTGAGAAAATTAGGGGTGGAGATTCATCTTCGTACCGAAGTGAAGAAAGTTGTTGGCAAGGAGACCTTTGAACATATTGTTTTGAAGAATGGACAAAAAGTAGAAGGGGATGCCTGTATTGTTGCAACGGGCGGATTTTCATACCAGACGACCGGTTCCACGGGAGATGGATATGGATTTGCAAAAGAATTGGGGCATAAGGTGACAGAGATTCTTCCGTCGCTTGTTTCATTGGTTATAAAAGAGGACTATGTAAGAGAATTACAAGGGCTTTCGCTCCGAAATGTAGAGGCGACTGTTTATGATGGTAAGAGGAAAATCTACAATGATTTTGGAGAAATGTTATTTACACATTATGGTGTAAGTGGACCATTAATGTTAAGTGCAAGTAGTTATATAGCAAAAATTGTAAAAGAAAAAGAACTAGAACTTGTGATTGATTTGAAACCAGCTCTTACATTTGAACAGTTGGATCAAAGAATTTTGAGAGATTTTGAAGAAAATATTAATAAACAATTTAAGAATGCAATTCAAAAGCTTTTTCCGGCAAAGCTGGTGCCTGTGATATTGGCTGTGAGTGATATCGATCCGGAAAAGAAAGTGAACTTGATTACAAAAGAAGAGAGACATCAATTTGTGACTTTGATTAAGAATTTCACACTGACAATTACAGGATTACGTGATTTTAATGAAGCCATTATTACAAAGGGTGGTGTGAATGTAAAAGAAATCAATCCAGCCACGATGGAGTCAAAGTTAGTTCAAAATCTGTATTTTGTAGGTGAGGTATTGGATTTGGATGCGCTGACAGGTGGTTTTAATTTGCAAATTGCATGGTCTACCGGGTACTTAGCAGGAAGTAGCATTTATTAAAGATTAATATAATATATTTTAAGAAAGAGGAACAAAATATGGGATACAATGTAGCAATCGATGGACCAGCAGGTGCTGGAAAAAGTACAATCGCAAAACGTATAGCAAAGGAGTTAGGATTTGTATATGTAGATACAGGGGCAATGTATCGTGCATTGGCAATTCATTTCCTAAAGCAAGGGTTAAAGCCTGAGGATACAGAAGCCATTAAAGAGGCATGTAAAAGTGCAACGGTCACCTTGCAGTATGAAGATGGTGTGCAGCAGGTGTACTTAAATGGTGAAAATGTAACCAGCATGCTTCGTGAGGAAGCAGTAGGAAATATGGCATCTGTAAGTTCTGCAATTATGGAAGTTCGTGCTCAGCTGTTGGAGTTACAGCGTGATTTGGCAAGAACGCAGGATGTTGTTATGGATGGGCGTGATATCGGGACAAATATTTTGCCAAATGCAGATGTAAAAGTATATTTAACAGCAAGTGTGGAAGAAAGAGCCAGAAGAAGATATTTGGAGTTACAAGAAAAAGGTATTGATTGTAACCTGGAAGAGATTGCACATGACATTGAGGAAAGAGATACCAGGGATATGAACCGAGAGATTGCACCGCTGAAGCAGGCAGAGGATGCAGTTTTTGTAGACAGTTCTCATATGAGTATTGATGAAGTTGTGCAGACAATTAAGAACTTATGTAAATAGGAAGAAGTGTATGGAAGTAAGATTAGCAAAGACAGCTGGATTTTGTTTTGGAGTAAGACGAGCTGTGGATACGGTTTACGAGCAGGTGGAAAATTGCACAGGGGAACATATCTACACATATGGACCCATTATCCATAATGAAGAAGTGGTAAAAGACTTGCGAAATAAAGGCGTGAAAGTATTAAATTCCATAGAGGAATTGAAGGCTTTAACAGAAGGGACTGTCATTATCCGTTCTCATGGAGTATCAAAAGAAATATATGATATTTTGGAGGAACGAGGGGTGAAATGTGTCGATGCCACATGCCCATTTGTGAAAAAAATCCATAAAATTGTGGCCAAAGAGAGTAAGGAAGGAGCATATATCGTCATTATAGGAGACGAAAAACATCCAGAGGTACAGGGAATCAAAGGATGGGCCGGCGAACATGTGACGGTAATTCAAACTGAGGAAGAAGCAGAAGGTTATTTTGTGCCTGAAAATGCAAAAGTTTGTATTGTTTCTCAAACGACATTTAATTACAATAAATTCAAATATTTAGTTGAAATTATTTCAAAAAAGAGTTATGATATAAGTGTTTTAAATACAATTTGCAGTGCTACAAAAGAACGTCAGACAGAAGCAGAATGCATTGCAAAAGAGGTGGATGCTATGATTGTAATCGGTGATAAACATAGTTCCAATACTCAGAAGTTATTTGAAATATGCAGGAATGCATGTAACAATACGTACTATATACAGACACTTGAAGATTTGAACATGAATCCATTAAAGTCAGTAAAAACGGTAGGTATTACAGCTGGTGCATCGACGCCAAAGAATATTATTGAGGAGGTTCAAAATAATGTTAGATTTAACTTTTGAACAAATGTTAGAAGATTCATTCAAAACTATACGTAATGGAGAGGTTGTAGATGGTACAGTCATTGATGTAAAACCTGACGAGATCATTTTAAATATAGGCTACAAAGCTGACGGTATCGTTACGCGCAGCGAATACACAAATGACCAGAGTGTAGACTTGACAACAGTGGTTTCTGTTGGTGACACAATGGCCGTAAAAGTGTTAAAGGTAAATGACGGTGAAGGACAAGTGCTTCTTACATACAAGAGATTGGCTGTGGAAAAAGGAAATGAAAGATTAAAAGAAGCTTTTGAAAACAAAGAAGTATTAAAGGCGACTGTAGTTCAGATCCTAGGCGGTGGATTAAGTGTGGTTGTGGAAGAGGCAAGAGTATTTATTCCTGCAAGCTTAGTATCAGATGTATACGAAAAAGACCTTAGTAAATATCAAGGACAGGAAATTGAATTTGTAATCAGTGAATTTAATCCAAAAAGAAATAGAATTATTGGTGACAGAAGACAACTTTTAGTTGCTGAAAAAGCAGAATTGCAGAAGGCATTATTCGAAAAATTGAACGTAGGTGATACTGTAACAGGTACAGTGAAGAATGTTACAGATTTCGGTGCGTTCATCGACTTGGGCGGTGTTGATGGTTTATTACATATTTCGGAAATGTCTTGGGGAAGAGTGGAAAACCCTAAGAAAGTATTCAAAGTTGGTGAAGAGATTAGTGTACTTGTAAAAGATATTAATGAGACAAAGGTTGCTTTGAGTTTAAAATTCCCAGAATCAAACCCATGGGCAAATGCTGCTGAGAATTTTGCAGTAGGTAAAGAAGTAACCGGTAAGGTGGCAAGAATGACAGACTTTGGTGCGTTTGTTGAATTGGCACCGGGAGTAGATGCATTGTTGCATGTATCACAGATTTCAAGAGCACACGTAGAGAAACCAGCTGATGTATTGACGGTAGGTCAGGAAATTACAGCAAAGATTGTAGACTTGAACGAAGCCGACAAGAAAATTAGTTTAAGTATGAAAGCCTTAGAACCTGTTGCAGAACCTGTAGAAGAGGTTGCAGAGGTTGAAGCAGTAGAAGAAACTGCAGAAGCTGTTGAAGTTGAAGAGATTGTAGAAACAGTGGAAGCTGAAGAAGTGGCAGAAGTTGTTGAAGAAAACACAGAAGCAGTAGAAGAAACAGCCGAATAATTGCGAGGAAACTCATGACAAATAGAGACTACGTGTAGTCTCTATTTGTGCTTTTAGGGCTATGTGAAAAAAATATCAAAAAAAGAAATGGAGGAAAAGAGGATGGCATTATTTACATTCAAAGGTGGAATTCATCCAAATGATGGTAAAAGCTTATCGAAGGATAAAGCGATTGTTTCTATTTTGCCAAAAGGTGATTTAGTATATCCGCTTTCTCAACACATTGGTGCACCGGCTAACCCAATTGTAGCAGTTGGAGACAAAGTGCTTAGAGGACAGAAAATTGCGGAGGCAGGTGGATTTGTATCTGCACCAATTTATGCATCTGTTTCAGGTACGGTGAAAGCGATTGAACCTCGTTTTAATCCGACAGGTTCAAAGGTAAACAGTATTATTGTTGAAAATGATGGAGAATACAAGGAAATTGAATTTGCGCCTGTAAAACCATTTTCAGAATTAACAAAAGATGAAATTTTAGGAATGATTGGTGATGCTGGTATTGTTGGTATGGGTGGAGCAGGTTTTCCTACAAAAGTGAAATTATCACCAAAGGAACCTGAAAAGATTGAATATATTATTGCAAATTGTGCAGAGTGTGAGCCGTATATTACCGCTGATTATAGAAGAATGCTTGAAAACCCAGAAGAATTGGTAAGTGGTATGAGAGTTGTTCTAAGTTTATTTGATAATGCAAAAGGAATATTTGGAGTAGAAGACAATAAACCCGATGCTATTGCAAAATTAAAAGAACTGACAAAAGATGAACCACGTATGGAAGTTAAGGCATTAAAAACAAAATATCCACAAGGTGCAGAGAGACAACTTATCTATGCAACAACAAAACGTGCTATTAATTCTGCTATGCTTCCAGCAGATGCAGGATGCGTAGTTGATAACGTTGAGACCTTGATTGGAATTCACAATGCCGTAATCAATGGAAGACCGCTTACAGAACGTGTTGTGACGGTAAGTGGCGATGGTGTAAACGAGCCTGGAAACTTCAAGGTGTTGTTAGGTACAAATCAAAAAGAAGTGGTTGAAGCTGCAGGCGGTCTCAAAGAGGAACCGGAAAAAATAATTTCCGGCGGTCCAATGATGGGATTTGCAATGTTTACTTTAGATACACCGATTACAAAAACATCTTCCTCTATTCTTTGCCTTACAAAGGATGAAGTTGCTGAATGTGAACCAAGTGCTTGTATCAACTGTGGACGCTGTGTGGATGCATGTCCTAGTAGAATTGTTCCATCTAGATTGGCAGACTACTCAGAACGTTTTGACGAGGAAGCTTTCGTAAAATGGGAAGGTCTTGAATGTGTGGAATGTGGATCATGTAGTTATGTGTGTCCGGCAAAGCGTCATTTAAAACAATCTATTGGTTCTATGAAAAAAATGGTTTTGGCGAATCGAAGAAAGAAATAGAAAGGAAGAGGTGATTTGACGTGAGTGAGAATTATAATATATCATCTTCACCACATGTACGTTCGAAAGTAACAACAGGTAATATTATGTTAATGGTAATCATTGCTTTGTTGCCGGCAACAGCCTTTGGGATTGTGAACTTTGGACTTTCGGCATTGCTGGTGGTTCTGGTAACGGTGGCTTCAGCGGTACTTACAGAATATTTGTATCAAAAATTGATGCACAGAAAAGTGACAATCAGTGATTGTAGTGCTGTAGTAACAGGGTTACTCTTGGCACTGAATATGCCTCCAACAGCACCATGGTGGATGTGCGTGCTCGGTAGCGTATTTGCTATTTTAGTAGTAAAACAAGTATTTGGTGGTCTTGGTCAGAATTTTATGAATCCAGCTCTTGGAGCAAGATGTTTCTTGTTAATTTCCTTTACAGGAAGAATGACCACATTTGTTTATGATGGTGTTACAGGAGCTACACCGCTGGCACTATTAAAGGCAGGAGAGAAAGTAAATGTGTTCGATATGTTCTTGGGGAATATCGGGGGTACCATTGGTGAAACATCGGTAGTTGCAATTTTAATTGGTGCTATTTTCTTATTAGCAAAAGGGATTATTGATATCAGAATCCCAGCTTCATACATTCTTACATTTTCTGTGTTTGTACTGATTTTTGGTGGATTTGATGTTACATATTTGGCAGCCCACCTTTGCGGTGGTGGTTTAATGCTTGGTGCATGGTTTATGGCTACGGACTACGTAACATGTCCAATTACACCAAACGGGAAAATATTATTTGGTATATGCCTTGGTATTTTAACTGGTGTGTTCCGTTTGTTTGGCGGGTCGGCAGAAGGAGTTTCTTATGCCATTATCATCAGTAACCTTTTAGTTCCATTGATTGAAAAGGTTACTCTTCCAAAACCATTCGGTAAAGGGGGAGAAAAATAATGAAAAATATTATAAAAAACACGGCCATTCTTACTGTAATTACATTGGTAGCAGGTATCTTACTTGGTTTGGTCTATGACATTACAAAAGAACCCATTGCTCTTGCAAAAGAAAAGGCAAAAAACGAAGCTTACCAAGCAGTGATGAAAGATGCTGATACATTTGAGCAGACAGAGGTAGATGGTTTGGTTGAGCTGCCGTGTGCGATTAATGAAGCTGTAATTGCAAAAGCAGGAGAAGAAGTGGTTGGGTATGTGGTTACGGTAACCACAAGTGAAGGTTATGGTGGAGACATTCAGGTTTCAGTGGGTATTGCAGTGGATGGTACGGTAAAAGGCATTGAAATGCTTTCTATTTCTGAAACAGCGGGCCTTGGTATGAATGCAAATACACCGGAATTTAAAGCACAATATGCTGACGTTTTGACAGAAGAATTTGTTGTAACAAAGACAGGCGCTACTGCTGAAAATGAGATCGATGCAATCAGTGGTGCGACGATTACATCAAATGCTGTTACAAATGCAGTGAATTCAGCAATTGCATATTTCAATCAAGTGTTAGGAGGTAGTGTAAATGAATAGATGTGTTGAAAGACTCTACAACGGTCTTATTAAAGAAAATCCTACCTTCGTGTTGATGTTAGGTATGTGTCCAACGCTTGCTGTAACAACATCAGCAATCAATGGTGCAGGAATGGGGCTTGCAACAACATTCGTTCTTGTAATGTCCAATATGTTAATCTCTATGCTACGTAAGATTATTCCAGACTCAGTACGTATGCCGGCGTTTATCGTAGTAGTAGCGTCTTTCGTTACAATCGTACAGTTTGTGTTAGAAGGATTTGTGCCGGCGTTATACTCTTCACTGGGAGTATTCATTCCTCTGATTGTAGTAAACTGTATCATCTTAGGTCGCGCAGAAAGCTATGCATCTAAGAATCCTGTATTACCATCTATCTTTGATGGTATCGGTATGGGACTTGGTTTTACAGTGGGACTCACTTCAATTGGTATTGTGAGAGAACTGATTGGCGCAGGGACAGTGTTTGGATTCCAAATCATGCCGGCATCTTATGAACCGGTTACTATCTTTATCTTGGCGCCGGGTGCATTCTTTGTATTGTCTTGCTTAGTAGCAGCACAAAACAAGATTAAAGCAAGTGCGGCGAAAAAGGGTAAAGCTGTGAAAGAGACGAGTGGATGCGGGGATTGCGCAAGCTGTGGAAATGCATCTGCATGTGGCGGAAAAATATTCCCTACAGGAAATGAAGAATAGGAGGAGTGCAAAATGGGAGAATTATTACTTATTGCTGTTGGTGCAGCCCTTGTAAATAACGTTGTACTTAGCCAATTCATGGGAATTTGTCCGTTCCTTGGAGTTTCAAAGAAAGTAGAAACTGCTGCTGGTATGGGTGGTGCTGTTATCTTCGTTATTGGAATTGCATCACTGGTCACAAATTTAATACAAAAATTTATTCTTGAAAAAACAGGAATGGAATATTTGCAAACAATCGTATTTATCCTTGTAATTGCGGCGTTGGTACAATTTGTAGAAATGTTCCTTAAAAAGGCCATCCCTTCTTTGTATCAGGCATTAGGTGTGTTTTTGCCACTTATTACAACTAACTGTGCGGTATTAGGTGCAGCAATCACAATTACACAAAAAGGATATGGTATTTTCACAGGTGTTATTTACGGTGTTGGTACAGCAGTTGGATTCACAATTGCAATTGTATTAATGGCCGGTATCCGTGAAAAAATCGAACACAATGATATTCCGGAATCATTCAAAGGAACACCAATTGTACTTGTAACAGCAGGTCTTATGGCGATTGCATTCTTTGGATTCTCAGGATTAATTTAGGAGGGCGAAAAGAGTATGACAGGAATTATGATTGCTGCTGCTGTAGTAGGCGGCGTTGGATTATTCATCGGTGTTTTCCTAGGTATCGCAGGCAAGGCTTTTGCTGTAGAAGTTGATCCAAGGGAAGAAGCAATTGCAGCGGCGCTTCCAGGAAACAACTGTGGTGGTTGTGGCTATGCAGGATGTTCAGGACTTGCGTCAGCCATTGTAAAAGGAGAGGCAGAATGTGGCGGTTGTCCGGTAGGAGGAGCCCCGGTGGCTGCTCAAATTGCTGAAATTATGGGCATGGAAGTTGGCGAAACTGTTCGTAAAGTAGCTTTTGTAAAATGTGCCGGTACATGTGATAAGGCAAACACTGATTATAAGTATACAGGTGTGGAAGATTGTAAGATGATGGCTTTCATGCAAAATGGTGGACCAAAGTCATGTAAATATGGATGCATGGGATTTGGTTCATGTGTAAAGGCCTGTCCATTTGATGCAATTCATGTGGTGGATGGCATTGCGGTAGTAGACAAAGAGGCTTGCAAGGCTTGTGGAAAATGTGTTGCGGCATGTCCGAAGAATTTAATTGAATTGGTGCCATATGAACAAAAACATTTGGTACAATGTAATTCACAGGACAAAGGAAAAGATGTTATGAAAGCATGTAAAGTGGGATGTATTGGTTGTATGATGTGTAAGAAGGTATGTCCAAATGATGCCATTACGGTGGAAAATAACATTGCTCACATTGACCCGGAGAAGTGTACAAATTGTGGTCTGTGTGCAGAAAAATGTCCGAAGAAGATTATTTTATAAATATGGAAATATAAAGACAACCCCTCGCTCGGGCAAAGTTAAAAAAGGGTCTCAATCGATGAGACCCTTTTTTGTGGCGATTAGTTCGTAGTCTTCCGTGATGAAAATAGCCTCAACATCATCTAAGGACTGGATTAAATTCATGCCATCCTCCAAACCAAGTGCAAAGCAGGAAGTACTAAGGGCATCTCCATCCACAGATTTTTCTGATAAGATAGTGACCCCTAACAGTCCGTTATCATATGGAAAACCAGTCTCTGGATTTAAAATATGATGATATAGTACATCATCTATTTTAAAATAGCGTTCGTAAACCCCGGAGGATACAACCGATGAATCTACAGTTTTTATAGAAGTAATGGTAACACCTTGTTTCTCAAATGGTTTCTGAATACCTAGATTGAAAGGTGTACCATCTGGTTTCGAACCAATTGCAAGAATGTTTCCTCCTAGATTAATTAATGCACTTTCAATTCCTTCTTTCATCAAATATTCCTTTAATCTGTCAGCCATATATCCTTTTGCGATTCCACCAAGGTCAATGGCAGATTGGGGGTCTGATAAAGAAACCGTATTTCCATCTATTACAATATTTTTATAATTCACATGAGAAAGTGCTTCTTTCATATCCTGTTCGTTTGGTACAGTTCCAGTGTTGTTTTTAAAATCCCACAGTTCACTGAGTGGAGCCACCGTAATATCAAATTTTCCATTTGTCAACTCTCCGTATTCAATTCCTTTTTGAATCAGTTCTAATGTGATAGGGGACACTTGAACAGGACTCCCATTTGCGTGATTGAGCCGATAGATTTCGCTTGTCTCAATGGTTCGGCTTACTATCTGCTCAAATTCATAACAATAGTCAAAGCATTGTTCCAGTAGTGAGATGTCATCGGAATCATATATATCTATGGTAATCACCGTGTCAAAGCAGACACCCGTTTTGGAAATAGGTTCCTTTGTATCCCAAAGACAGCTGGTGAATAAAAGTGCTGATATAAAAAAAGTAATACATATTGTAATATATCGTTTCATAAATAACCTCCTACAACACATGAAAGGTACCCTAAAAGTATATCATAATCAAACAAATATGCAATCGAACATACAATCGAACATGTGGTTGCATATTCAAATAGGTTGTGCTAGAATAAACGGGAGAGAGGATTCAGATATGAAGAAAAATGATATTCTTTTAGCAATCGGGATATTTCTGATTGCAGTAGCATTCATGCTGGTGTTTTGGAAGATTGGTAGTGTGGATGTGGGAAGTGTTACGGTTACGATGAATGGTGAACTTGTAGGAACCTACTCCTTGAAAAAAAACCAAGAGATTCCAATTGGTGAAACGAATTATTTGGTAATTGAAGACGGACAGGCAGATATGATAGAAGCAGATTGTCCGGATCAGATCTGTGTAAGCCATAAGTCGATTTCAAAAAATGGAGAAACCATTGTGTGTTTGCCAAATAAAGTGATTGTGGAAGTGGTTGGCGGAGAAGAAGCTGACGTGGATGCGGTATCGAATTAATATTAGGTGATGAAATTGAAGATAAAAGCAGCATATTTTGGTGTATTTACAGCATTGGCTCTCATATTTAGCTATGTAGAGACTTTAATTCCCATTCATATTGGGATTCCTGGGGTAAAGCTTGGACTTGCCAATCTGATCGTTGTAATTGCATTATATCGTATAGGTGTAAGAGAATCCTATGTATTGTCTGTCCTTAGAGTGATATTGGCTGGATTCTTGTTTGGGAATTTATTTGCAATACTATATAGTTTGGCTGGTGGACTATTTAGTTTGACAGTCATGGCTTTTTTGAAAAAGACAGAGAAATTCAGTGTATTAGGTGTCAGTATGGCCGGTGGCGTGTTCCACAATATTGGACAACTTATGATGGCAGCAATCGTGTTAGAAAGTCTTAGCATTACATATTATTTGCCTGTGCTTTTGATTTCAGGTATTGTAACAGGACTACTGATAGGGATTGTGGCAAATGAAATGCTAAAGCGCGTTAGAGGTTTGCAACTATAAGTAAATATATTAAGCAACATAGATAAAGTAATATCAGGATAGGATGATGAAGTGATGATTTCATATATTCGAGGTGAATTAATAGCAATTGAAGAAGAAAAAGTGATTGTAGAAGTGAACGGGGTTGGATTTGGAATCTTTATGCCGGCTCAATCTATGAATCTACTACCGACTATTGGCGAGGAAGTAAAATTGCATACATACATGAATGTGCGGGAAGATGCTATGCAGCTGTTTGGTTTTTTGACAAAAGATGATCTTAATGTATTTAAACTCGTAATTGGGGTCAGCGGTATTGGACCAAAAGGAGGACTGAGCATTTTATCAGAGCTTTCTCCAGATGAACTACGATTCGCAGTGATGTCTCATGATGTGAAAGCTATTTCGGCGTCACAAGGGATTGGAAAGAAGACGGCGGAGAAGTTAATTATTGAGTTAAAGGATAAACTTAGTATTGAAGATGTGCTTCAAAGAGTAGAAGATTCGGAAGAGAGAACTTCTGTGTCTGCAAATCACCAAGATAATCAGATACAAGCAGAGGCAATTCAGGCTCTTGTGGCACTTGGTTATGGTAATTCAGAAGCGTTAAGAGCAGTGAAAAAGGTGGATATTACAGAAGAAACCAGTGTGGAAGATGTTTTGAAGTTGGCTTTAAAATATATTATGTTTTAGAAGAGATGGGATAGGGTTATGAAAAAGAGAATTATTACAACTGAGAATCTGGAAGAGGATTTAAAAATAGAAAATCATTTACGTCCGCAACTTCTAAAAGACTACATTGGACAAGAAAAGGCAAAGGAAACATTAAAAATATACATTGAAGCAGCAAAGTCCAGAAAGGAATCCTTAGACCATGTTCTTTTTTATGGACCACCGGGACTTGGAAAAACTACCCTTGCAGGGATTATTGCCAATGAGATGAATGTGAATTTAAAGATTACTTCCGGGCCGGCCATTGAAAAACCAGGTGAGATGGCTGCAATTCTAAATAATCTCCAAGAAGGGGATGTTCTGTTTGTAGATGAGATTCATAGATTGAATCGACAGGTAGAGGAAGTTTTGTATCCTGCTATGGAGGATTTTGCCATCGATATTATGATTGGAAAGGGTTCCAGTGCACGTTCCATCCGCTTAGATTTGCCAAGATTTACTTTGGTTGGCGCCACTACGAGAGCAGGCATGCTGACGGCACCACTTAGAGACCGCTTTGGTGTGGTGCATCGGTTGGAATTTTACACAGAACAAGAGTTGCAGACAATTATTATGCGTTCAGCTTCCGTATTGGGCGTGGAGATAGATACAAAGGGTGCGCTGGAGATTGGAAAACGTTCCAGAGGTACACCACGTCTGGCCAATCGTCTTTTAAAGAGGGTGAGAGATTTTGCTCAGGTGAAGTACGATGGTGTGATTACAGAAGAAGTAGCTATGTATGCATTGGATTTGTTGGATGTGGATAAGTTTGGGCTTGACCATGTGGATCGTAATATACTTGAGACCATTGCTGTTAAGTTTCAGGGAGGTCCGGTGGGACTTGATACTTTGGCTGCATCTATCGGAGAGGATTCGGGAACCATTGAAGATGTATATGAACCGTATCTGATTAAAAATGGGTTTATCAATCGCACACCAAAAGGACGGGTAGTAACGGAACTTACATACCATCATTTGGGAATTCCGTATGAAGAAGCATAAATGGCAAAAAAGAGTTGGTTTTTGTCGAAAGATAGTTTATAATAAATAGATAATGATGAATGTTTAAGGAGGATCCCATGGCATCTTCGAAGAATTTTACAGAAGTATTAATTGGTGGAAAAGTATTTACACTCAGTGGTTTTGAAAGTGAAGAGTATTTACAAAGGGTATCTACATACCTGAATCATAAAATTACAGAATGTTCTAATATAGATGGCTATCGTAGACAAAGTGCGGAGAATCGAAGCACCATATTGGCTCTCAATATAGCGGATGACTATTTTAAAGCAAAAAAGCAAGGTGCTGCGTTAGAGCAGGAAGTGCAACAAAAAGACAAGGAAATGTATGACTTGAAGCATGAACTGATCTCTACACAAATTAAATGTGAAAATTTGGAGCAGGAATTGGCAAAGTTAAAAGAAGAAAAACAACAATTGCAAATGCAGATTGTGAAGTTAGATGTAGAAATGAAAAATCACAGAAGATAGACTGTCATGGGGCAGTCTATTTTGTATAATAGCAAATTCTTTTGTTTTGTGACAGAAAATTCAATTGTGGAGACGATTTATGAAGAAAAAGGTTGAAATCCTGGCACCGGCAGGTTCTTATGAAAGTTTGAAGGCAGCCATTGCAGCAGGTGCCGATGCGGTGTATATCGGTGGTACGCGATTTGGAGCAAGAGCGTATGCAGATAATTTAGATGAGCAAAGGCTGCTTGAAGTGATTGACTATGTTCATCTTCATGGACGAAAGATTTATCTAACCATCAATACTTTGTTAAAAGAATCGGAATTACAACAGGAATTGTATGACTATTTGTTACCGTACTATAGACAGGGATTAGATGCAGTGATCGTTCAAGATATGGGTGTTCTTTGCTTTCTAAAAGAATACTTTCCGGATTTGCCAATACATGCCAGTACTCAGATGACCATTACGGATAAATTGGGTGCAAAGTTTTTGGAAAATCAAGGAGTGGGACGGATTGTTACTTCCAGAGAGATGCACATTGATGAGATCAAGGAAATTACAGAAAATACAAGTTTAGAAATAGAAAGTTTTGTTCATGGTGCACTTTGTTATTGTTATTCTGGCCAATGTTTGTATAGCAGTTTGATTGGAGGAAGAAGTGGTAACCGAGGACAATGTGCACAGCCTTGTCGTCTCCCGTATAAGGTACAGGGAGAGAAGGAGAGTCAATATGTTCTCAGCCTCAAGGATATATGTACATTAGAGTATATTCCTGAGTTGGTTGAAGCGGGCATCTATTCTTTCAAGATTGAAGGGCGTATGAAGAAGCCGGAGTATGTTGCACTAGTTACGGCAATGTATCGAAAATATGTGGATTTGTACATGTCAGTAGGAAGGGAAAAGTATAAAGTTGACCCTAGAGACAAGGAAAAACTTATGGATTTGTATAATCGCGGTGGTTCTCATGGTGGTTATTATCATGCACTAAACGGCAGAGACATGATTTCCATAGGACGTCCCAATCATGCGGGTGTTCCTGCACTCAAAGTATTAAAATATAATGGAAAGACAGTCACAGCAAAAGCAATTACAGATATTGGCGCTGGGGATGTGATTGAACTTCCGGATGGAAAGGAGAATTATACTTTTGCCAAGGAAGTCTTAAAAGGTCAGACGATTTCCTTTCCAACACATAAGAAACAGATATTTACTCAGGATATAATTTTGAATCGAGTTCGCAATGAAAGTTTGTTAAGAGAAATAAATGAAACCATCATTCAAAAGAAAGTCAAAGAAAAAATAGATGGGAAATTAATTCTGTCTTCGACATCATCTGCTAAATTTATACTATCTTATGGTGATATTATCATAGAAGTGCAGGGGGATGTGGCCCAAGAGGCCATGAACCAGCCTACAGATGCAACACGCATTGAAAAACAGATGCGTAAAACGGGAAATACAGAATTCGAATTTGAACGTTTGGATATAGAACTTTTAGGAAATCTATTTATACCAATGCAAAGTTTGAATGATCTTCGCAGAAGAGGATTGGAAGCTTTGCAGGAGAAAATATTAGAGCAATATCGAAGAAACTTAGAACAGACATATGATTGTGCATTGGAGAAACAAGAAACGGTTGGCCGGGTGAGAGAAGAAATAAATAGTTTTTATGTATATGTGGAGCAATTAGAACAGTTTGAGGAAGTAGTTACAAAAGATTGTGTGAAACGTATCTATCTGGATGCAAATGCAATTCGGTTTGTTGTTGATAATCCAAAGACTTTAGAGGTTATAAAGGCGGCACATTTCCATAAAAAAGAAATCTATTTGGGCTTGCCTCACATTTTCAGGAGAAATACGGGAAAACAGTTTGAGACATACTATGATAATCTGATTGCACAAGGTTGGGATGGACTTCTGATTCGGAATTATGAAAGTTACCAATTCCTTTTAGAAAAAGGATATAAAGGCAGTATTGTGACGGATTATAGTTTGTACCAGTTTAATCGATATGCAAAGCAATTTTGGAAAAATGAACAGGTTGATTCTTTTACAGCACCACTGGAATTGAATTTTAAAGAGTTAAAAGAGGTTGGTTTGGAATACAGTGAGTTGGTTGTTTACGGACATTTACCGATGATGGTGTCTGCTCAATGCATTACCAAGACAACAAAGGGATGTCAAAAACAATGGGGAAAGATTACTTTTAAGGATCGTTATCAAAAAGAGTTCACAGCTAAATGTAATTGTGATTATTGCTATAATATAATTTACAATACAGCGCCAGTGCTTTTGACAGACCAAAAAGAAGAGATACTGGAATTGGCACCGAAGGCTCTTCGGTTACATTTTACAATAGAAGACAAGGCAAAAGTAAATGAAGTTTTGTGTCTATATGAAGATGTATTTAGGAAGGGATGTGAGCCTAAGGAGCCGAGTATGGAATTTACACGAGGACATTTTAAAAGAGGAATTAAGTAGGTGATAGTTTGGCTAATATTATAGTAGAATGCGCAAAATATCTTATGATTATATTGATAACCATATACACATATCAGTGTTTTACTGTGTTTGGTTACGAGGACAAAACCGCAAAGAAGCGCATTTTTCGAAATCAAAACAGACTCATGTTTATGATGCATTTTATGGCCTTTGCCGGTATGTATTTAAAAACCGGTGAATTAAAAATGCTGGCTTTTTACTTGATACAGGTAATCATTCTGCTTGCAATTATTCTGTTATATACACGTATTTATCCGAAGGTATCCAGACTGATTGTCAATAATATGTGTATGCTTCTTGCAATCGGATTTATTATGATTACAAGATTGCAGTATCATAAAGCGGTCAAGCAAAGTATCATTGTTGCGGTATCAGTTGCACTTAGCCTGGTTGTTCCAGTTGTCATACGAAAGGTAAAAAGACTGCCACAACTACGACTAGTCTATGGCGGTGTAGGTCTGATTGCATTAGCAGCAGTGGTTGTAGTGGGACAAGTTTCGGGTGGTGCAAAGCTTGGATTTGAAATTGCCGGCTTTGGAATTCAGCCATCAGAATTTGTTAAGATACTGTTTGTCTTTTTTGTGGCTGCCAGCCTGTATCGTTCAAGTGCATTTAAGGATGTAGTAATTACAACGATTGTAGCGGCATTTCATGTGTTGATTTTAGTAGTTTCCAAAGATTTAGGCGCTGCCTTGATTATTTTTGTTGTATATTTGGTTATGCTTTATGTAGCTACAAGACAGCCGCTCTATATTATGGCGGGATTAGGTGCCGGAAGTATGGCAGCTGTGGCAGCATACTATTTATTTAATCACGTACGCGTACGCGTGCTTGTGTGGCAGGATCCTTTCGGTTCTTATCATGAAGGGGGATATCAAGTGGCCCAATCCTTGTTTGCAATCGGCACAGGAAGTTGGTTTGGAACCGGTTTGTATCAGGGAAGAGCAGACGCAATCCCGGTAGCTGATGAGGATTTCATTTTTTCAGCCATTGCTGAGGAAATGGGATTGATTTTTGCTTTGGGTATGATTTTAATCTGCCTTAGCTGTTATGTGATGTTTTTAAACATTGCCATGAAATTACGAAATCAATTTTATAAGCTAGTTGCCTTGGGTCTTGGAACATGTTATATATTCCAGACATTTATTACAATTGGCGGTGTAACAAAATTTATTCCATCCACAGGTGTTACACTTCCGTTGGTAAGCTATGGTGGAAGTTCGGTGCTTAGTACTTTGATTATGTTTGCAATCATTCAGGGATTATATATCTTAAGAGAGGACGAGGAAGAAGATCTTGAAAGACAAAAAGAAAAACAGAGAATTTCTGCAGGAGCGAATGCCAGAACTTCAAATCCTGGACGAAGAGATGCGGGCAGAACCGCAAAAAACAAGAAAACGTACCAAGAAAAACAAAGTAAGCAACAAAGAATTCGCTAGAGTGACTTATTTTTTCGTGGCTTTATTCCTGGCGTTGATGGGATATATTGTTTATTTCAATGCAGTAAGAAGCAAAGAGATTATTAATAGTCCTTATAATGTTCGTCTAGATTCTATGGCTGACAGAGTCGTGCGTGGAAAGATTCTGGATAAGGAAGGAATTGTGTTAGCAGAAACTATTGTTTCGGAGGATGGAACAGAAACTAGAAAGTATCCATACGGAGAGGTGTTTGCTCATGTGGTTGGCTATGATGTCATGGGAAAATCAGGTCTGGAATCAACAGAGAATTTTCATTTGTTGACTTCAAATGCTTTTTTCTTGGAACGAGTTGTGAAAGAGATTCGGGAAGAAAAGAATATAGGGGATAATATAGTTACAACCCTGGATACAAAACTACAGAAAACAGCATATGATGCGTTGGGAAACTACAAAGGTGCTGTTATGGTAATGGAAGCAAGTACCGGCAAAGTATTGGCGATGGTTTCCAAACCAACCTTTAATCCCAATACAATTACAGAAGACTGGGAATGGTTAACTACAGATGAAGATAGTTCCCTTTTAAACCGGGCTATGCAGGGAGCTTACGCTCCTGGCTCGATTTTTAAGGTAGTCACTACTTTAGAATATATGCGGGAGAATGCAGCTTATCAATCTTATTCATATGATTGCGAAGGGGAGATCACTCAAGGAGATACAACCATTCACTGTGCCAATAATCGCGTTCATGGGGAAGAAGATTTGGCCCATTCATTGGCGAATTCCTGCAATGCGGCTTATTCCAATATAGGTTTGACATTAAAGATTGATTCATTCCGTGAGACAGCAAAGGAATTATTGTTTAACGAAAAATTGCCGTCGTTACTTCCTTACTCCCAAAGTAAGTTCCGATTGACCAAGGAGTCACCGGATAGTGAGATTATGATGACTGCAATTGGACAGGGGAAAACACAGGTGAGCCCTTATCATATGACATTGCTCACGGCGGCCATTGCAAATGGAGGCACATTGATGCAACCATATTTAGTCGATCAAATTACCAATTATTCAGGCACCACAATTACCAAGAATTTGCCGGAAAAATATGCTACACTAATGACATCGGAAGAAGCATCCAAATTAAAGGAATATATGACAGGGGTTGTAGAGTTTGGTACGGGGGCTGCGCTTGGAGGAGAAAGTTATACAGTGGCAGGAAAAACAGGTACAGCAGAATATAGTAGTGACAAAGAAAAGTCACATTCTTGGTTTACCGGTTTTTCTAACGTTGATAATCCGGAGTTAGTTATTAGTGTTGTAGTAGAAAGTGCAGACAAGTCCGGAATGAGTGCAGTGTCAGTTGCGAAGCAGGTGCTAAATGCGTACTATTATTAGAAACTGAGGGATAGAGATGAAATATTATCACAATTTGTATTTAAGTGAAGGATTTCATGATAAAAAAGATATAATTATTGAGAAGTTAGAACGCAGGCAAATCCAGTTAAACAAATATCTGGTTGTGCTGACGAAAAGTGATGCAAATCATTTGGAATTCTTTGATTCTGTACTTTTAAAACAGAATGTATTTAAGCAAGAGGAATTATTTCTTATCGGAATTGCAGATGGGTATTTTGGTGCGCTAGAAATGGTGGAAAAAATTACCCAAGAAGTGTATGATAGAACAAAAGGGACGGATATTCGGTCTTATCTTTTGGAAACTCAGAAGGAATATGAAGAAGGAAAAGTATAGGTGTTAAGATGCTACATATGTTATTACTGCTCTTAAAGATAATAGGAATCATTTTATTGATAATACTGGGGGTTGTAGTATTGTCTATTTGTGTTATCCTTTTTGTTCCTCTGCGATATCAGGGAGAAGCAGTTGTAAAGGACGGTATGGGCAGCCTCAAAGCACATTTAAAATTTTCCTGGTTCTTACATCTGGTTTCCGGATACATCTTTTATGAGAATAAGAAGATGGACTGGCAGGTACGTGTTCTCTGGAAAAAGGTGAACACGGGAGAGAAAGAAGAAAAACGAAAGAAGCCGCAGGAAATCAAAGATAATAAGAAGAAACATGAAGGGAAGACCGAAGAAGCTACTTCCAAGGTAGAAGAAACCGCAGACGCTATGATAGACAAGGTTGACAAGTTAGAAGAGAGAACTTTCAATAAAAAGGACTCTTCCCAAAAAGAATCTCGAAAAAAACATAGATTCTTTGATAAGATAAAATATACAATTAGAAGTATCTGTGATAAAATCAAACTATGGATACAGAATGTTGAAAAATGGGAAGCTATTATATCCAATGAAATTCATAAAGCATCTTGGAATCGAGTTCTACAAGAGGTTACCCGATTTCTTCGATATATCAGACCGAAGAAGTTGGTACTGAATTTACACTTTGGATTCGAAGACCCGTCAGTGACGGGAAAGGTGTTAGGTGGACTTAGCATGTTATATCCGTTTTACGGAAAGCATATAGACATAACACCTGATTTTGAAAGAAAAGTGTTGGAAGGGGATGCTTTTCTAAAAGGAACTGTACGAGGTATGCATGCACTCGTAATTGTTTGGAATCTGATTTTTGATAAAAATATAAGAAGAACCTATAAAGAAATTCAAAAATGGAAAGGCTAAGAGCAGGAGGAAGAATCATGGCAAACAACAATTTTAATTCAACAGTAGCAGCGTTATTTCAAGGTATGGATGGCATCGTATCATCAAAAACCGTAGTTGGCGATGCAATTCATATTGGAGAGACTATTATTTTACCACTCATTGATGTGTCTTTTGGAATCGGAGCAGGAGCATATAGTGGAGAGAAACAAGAAAAAGGGGCTGGCGGACTTGGAGGAAAAATGTCACCAAGTGCTGTTCTTGTGATTCAAAACGGAAAAACCAAGTTGGTAAATATTAAGAATCAAGATACAATGACAAAAATATTGGATTTAATTCCGGATGTAATTGATCGCTTTGAATCAAAAAAGGATAAGAAGGTAACAGAACAAGATGTTGCTGATATGCTAGATAAGGCAGAATAGGAATCATAGACAAGATATTTGCATATTTTAATAGAAACAAGAATGTGTTGGGAGAGTAATATGCGAAAAGTAATTGGATTTGCAATGTTTTTTATTGCGATAGGTATGATACTTATGATGCTTCTTTCCAGTACATTTGTTGGTGTTTTACTTGTAATAGCTTTTCTGCTTTTGGGGTATAACTTTTTTTGCTGTTAATGTAAAGGAAATAAGGCAAATAAAAACGAGATGACATACAAATCATCTCGTTTATTTTTGCTATTTAATTAAGCACGTTCAACTTTACCAGATTTTAAGCAAGAAGTACATACATACATTCTTTTTGCATTTCCATCTGCAGTTTTAACTCTAACTGATTTTACATTTGATTTCCACATTTTTGGTGTTTTTCTATTAGAGTGACTTACGTTATTACCGAAATGAGCACCCTTTTCACAAATAGCACATTTAGCCATGATTGCACCTCCTAAACATATTCATAGTTATACTAGACTCACAACATAAGTTATTCTAACAGAAAGTGAGACGATTTGCAAGTATTAATTTTAGAAAAATGTTATAGTTGTAAAATCACTAAAAACAGAGTATAATATACATGTTATAGTCCATTAAAGAAATTGGAGGAAAAGATATGAAAGGTAGTATGACTACAGACTTAGGTATTATTACAATTGATCCTGAAGTGATTGCAAAATATGCAGGAACAGTAGCCGTAGAATGCTTTGGCATTGTTGGTATGGCAGCAGTAAGTGTGAAAGACGGACTTGTAAAGCTGCTAAAGAGAGAAAGCCTTACACATGGTATCCAAGTGGAAATTTCAGAGGATAATAAACTTACAATTAATTTTCATGTAATTATTGTATATGGAGTTAATATTGCAACAGTATGCAACAATTTGGTAAGCAATGTAAAATATAAAGTAGAAGAGTTCACGAATATGGAAGTGGACAAGATTAACATTTACGTTGAAGGCGTAAGAGTGATCGACTAGTTAAGGAGGAACTTATTTTGGCAACTAAGACAATTAATGCAGAAATGCTTTCTAAGATGTTTTTGGCAGGTGCTGCAAACATTGAAGCAAAGAAAGAATTTATCAATGAGTTAAACGTTTTCCCAGTTCCAGATGGTGATACCGGTACCAATATGTCTCTTACAATTATGGCAGCTGCCAAGGAAGTGACAGCTTTAGACACTGTAACTATGGAGAAACTTGCAAAAGCCATATCTTCCGGTTCCCTTCGCGGAGCACGTGGGAATTCAGGTGTTATTTTGTCCCAATTATTCCGTGGTTTCACAAAGGCAATCAAGGAGTCAAAAGAGATTGATGTCATGACATTAGCCAATGCCCTTGATAAAGCAAAGGATACCGCTTATAAAGCAGTTATGAAACCAAAAGAGGGGACCATTCTTACTGTGGCAAAGGGAATTGCAGACAAAGGATTGGAATTAGCTGAAACAGTAGATGATTTAGAAGAATTCATTCCACAGGTAATTGACCATGCGGAATATGTATTGTCAAAGACTCCGGATATGCTTCCGGTATTAAAAGAAGCAGGTGTAGTAGACTCTGGTGGACAAGGACTTTTGGAAGTTTTAAAGGGTGCATACGACGCATTCTTAGGAAAAGAGATTGATTATAGCCAGATTGCACCAAGTACATCTGTTAATATGACAAAGATTAGTGCAGAGACAAACGCAGAGATTAAGTTTGGATATTGTACAGAATTTATCATAATGACAGAAAAAGAGTTCACAGACAAGGATGAGATGGAGTTTAAGGCATACTTAGAATCCATTGGGGATTCTATCGTATGTGTGGCAGATGATGAGATTGTTAAAATTCATGTTCATACCAATGACCCAGGATTGGCTATTCAAAAAGCTTTGACCTATGGTCAGCTTTCACGTATGAAAATCGACAATATGCGTGAAGAACACGAAGAAAAATTAATTCGTGAAGCTGAAAAGATGGCAGAAGAACAGAAAGCCAAAGAAAAAGCACAGCAAAAAGAATTTGGCTTTATTGCAGTTTCTATTGGTGAAGGGTTGAATGATATCTTTAGAGAACTTGGGGTAGACTACATTATTGAAGGTGGTCAGACCATGAATCCAAGTACAGAAGATATGTTAAGTGCTATTGATCAGGTCAATGCCAAACATGTATTTATCTTTCCGAACAATAAGAACATCACACTTGCAGCAAACCAGGCGAAATCTTTAGTTGAGGATAAAGAAGTCATTGTAATTCCAACAAAGACAGTACCACAAGGAATTACAGCAATCATTAACTTTGTACCGGATATGTCGGCAGAAGAAAATGAAGAAGTGATGTTGGAAGAGATCAAAAAAGTGAAATCAGGTCAAGTAACCTATGCTGTACGTGATACCAGTCTGGATGGAAAAGAGATTCATACAGACGATATTATGGGTATTGGGGATGCAGGTATTATTTCCGTAGGCAAAGAGATTGAACCTACCACATTGGAGATGCTTGCAGAACTTGTGGATGAAGATTCAGAATTAATCAGCATCTATTATGGTGAGGATGTAACAGAAGATGATGCGACTGCATTGACAGAAAAGATAGAAGAGTTATATCCGGATGTGGATGTGGATACCCATTTCGGTGGACAGCCAATTTATTACTATGTATTAGCGGTAGAATAAAATGTACAAAAGGAGATTGCGCGTGGCGTAATCTCCTTTATAGCAATATCCATGAAATGTTTGATAGGAAAGGACTAATATGAACGAATGGTCAAGAATCAGCGAAATAAAAGGCGTTGGTGAGAAGACAGAAAAGTTATTTCAAAAATTGAATATCTATACCATTGGCGATTTGCTTCGATATTATCCTCGAGGATATGAAATTTATGAAAAGCCGGTATTAATTCATGATATAGAGGAAGGCAAAGTTGTCACCATTACAGGAAATATCTTTGGTAAGGTGCAAGTGGCAAATATGAAAAATTTGCAAGTGACAACTGCCTACGTCAAAGATTTATCTGGAACAATAAAAGTAGTATGGTTCCGTATGCCGTTTCTAAGAAATACATTGAAGAGTGGCAGTGTGATTACGCTGCGTGGACGTACTGTAAATAAACGTGGCACACTTCAGATGGAGCATCCGGAGATTTTTTATCCAAGTATTCAATATGACCAGAAGTTAGATACCATGCAGCCAGTGTATCCATTGACAGCCGGTTTATCCAATCAGATGGTACAAAAAGCAATGAAACAGGCCATCCAGTATCTGGATTTGAAACGTGAATTTCTGCCAAATTCTGTGCGAATGGACCAACATTTGGCAGAGTACAATTTCGCAGTAAGACAGATACATTTTCCGGAAAATAAAGAGTCTTTTTATCTGGCAAGAGAGCGCCTTGTGTTTGAGGAGTTTCTAGTATTCATTTTGGCACTTCGTCAGATGAAAGAAAGCAATGACCGGCAGAAAAATACCTTCGTATTTTCAAAAAAGGAAAGAGTAGAGCAGTTTATAACAGAACTTCCTTATGAGCTTACTAATGCTCAGAAAAAAGTCTGGAAGGAAATTCAGACTGATATGAATAGTGACCGTGTCATGTCCCGCTTAATTCAAGGAGATGTGGGTTCTGGAAAGACAATTATTGCCCTCTTAGGTTTGATGCTAGCTGCCCTAAATGGATATCAAGGGGCACTTATGGCGCCGACAGAAGTGTTGGCAAAGCAACATTTTGAGTCCATTGGAGAATTATTAGAGAAACATCAGATTCCGATCCAAATAGAACTTTTGACAGGCTCTATGACAGCAAAAGAAAAGCGCGAAGCCTATGGGAGAATTGAGTCCGGAGAAGCGCAGATTATTATTGGTACGCATGCGCTGATTCAAGAAAAGGTGAATTATCATGCATTGTCGTTGGTGGTAACCGATGAGCAACATCGTTTTGGAGTCAAACAACGTGAAAAGTTGGCGGACAAAGGGCAATCACCGCATATTCTTGTCATGAGTGCAACCCCAATTCCAAGAACCTTGGCTATTATTCTTTATGGGGATTTGGATATTTCCGTGATTGATGAGTTGCCGGCAAATCGGCTACCGATTAAAAATTGTGTAGTAGATACCGGATATCGAAATACAGCATATAACTTCATTAAGAAGCAGGTTGCAGAGGGTAGACAATGTTATGTGATTTGCCCGATGGTGGAAGAAAGTGAGGCTATGGAAGCGGAAAATGTTTTAGATTATTCCAAAACGCTTCAAGAAGAATTAGGTAGTTCTATTCGAGTCTCCTATTTGCATGGTAAAATGAAGCAAAAAGAAAAAGATGCCATTATGGAAGCCTTTGGGAAGAACGAAATCCAAGTTCTGGTTTCTACAACAGTAATTGAAGTAGGTATTAATGTACCAAATGCCACAGTTATGATGGTTGAAAATGCAGAGCGCTTTGGTCTTGCACAACTTCACCAGCTTAGAGGACGTGTGGGACGTGGAAAACATCAGTCATACTGTATTTTTATGAGTGCTTCAAAAACAAAAGATACCCAGGAGCGCTTGTCTATTCTCAATAAAACAAATGACGGATTTAAGATTGCAAGTGAGGACTTAAAATTAAGGGGCCCGGGAGATTTGTTTGGAATCAGACAAAGTGGTATTTTGGATTTTAAATTAGGAGATGTGTTCCAAGATGCAAAGATTCTCCAAAGAGCAAGTGAAGCCGCTGATAAATTAATGAGAGATGATCCGAAACTTGAATTCGAAGAAAACATAAATTTAAAACAGTATTTGCAATATTACATAAAGCAAGGAATGATTGAGACAACGCTTTAAAACATTAGGATAAATATACCAGAGTAGTTTTACGAATCCTCCACATACTATCAATGTAACATCAAAGGAAGTTACGAAAAGTTATTTAAAGGAGGAAAACGATTATGTCAAGTCGTTCATCAAACAGAGCAGCAGTACCAGAAGCAAAAGCTGCATTAGACAAATTCAAATACGAAGTAGCAAGTGAACTTGGAGTACCATTAAAAGAAGGTTACAATGGTGACTTAACATCAAGACAGAACGGTTCTGTTGGCGGTTATATGGTTAAGAAAATGATCGAACAACAAGAAAGACAAATGTCTGGTAAATAAGAAATAAGTAGTAAAAA
>JAZQBW010000100.1:0-3366 GCA_045545895.1 Faecalimonas sp. | reverse complement strand
TGACTATGCATTTGATGTACCTCCGGGTGTTTTAGTTTGGGAAGACTGGCACTTGGAGGTTTTTCTTTTTATTATAAAAGAAAAAATGCTGCGACGGATGATTATTTGAAATCATCCACCCCAACATTTATTTTAGAGCCTTGATATGATAGAATAGAATCTCAAAAACAAATCTCATGGATAGGTATAAAGGAGTAGACATTGATGAATAACAAAGCACCGGAGCAGATGGGAATTTCTTCTGCAAATATCAAAGCATATATTGATATGTTGGAACAATATGAGCTTTCCACTCATGGCATCATCATGGCGAGAGGAAATCACATTTTTTATGAACAATACTGGGAACCATTTACATCAGGTTATGCTCATCGTATGTATTCTGTTACCAAGAGTATTGTTTCACTGGCAATTGGTTTTGCAGAGCAGGATGGATTATTAAACTTGGATGATAAGATTGTGCAATATTTTGAGGGAGAGGTACAGCAGTCCACTAGAGTGGATGAAAATGTACGAAAGCAGACTATTCGTCATATGCTCATGATGAGTACTGCGAAGTCAACAGGTGGATGGTTTAGTACCGGAACGGATGATCGGGTACGACTTTATTTCGAAAATGAAAATGCATCCAGGGAGCCTGGAATACGATTTGAGTATGACAGTTGTGGCTCCTTTGTTTTGGGTGCACTGGTAGAACGTTTGACTCATATGTCACTTATGGATTACTTGAGAATAAAGCTGTTCGACATCATTGGTGTATCAAAGGAGGCACACTTTTTGAAATGTCTCGGGGGACATTCCTGGGGAGACTCGGCGCTGATTTGCACATCAAGAGATTTGCTGTTAATTGCCCGCTTTGTGATGAATGAAGGAAGGTGGAATGGGGAACAGATTTTAAATAAAGAATATCTCGCGTTAGCCACTTCAAAACAAATGGAAACGCAAGAAGGGGAACTGGTAGATTATAACTCTCATGGATATGGATATCAAATCTGGAGAACCTATGATAATTCTTACATGTTTTATGGGATGGGATGTCAGTTTGCAGTCTGTGTGCCGGACAAGGATATCATTTTTATTTATAATGGCGATAATCAGGGACAAGAAGGTGCAGAGGACTTTGTTGTACGGAATTTCTTTGAAACGATTGTAAGAACTACCGCGGATATTCCTTTAGATCGCGATTTGGATATGGAGGAGCTTCTCAATCAACCACGGAAGCTAATGTGCGCCCAAGGAGCCAATTATGCGAAAATTCAAGAGAAACTACAGGATGTTGTGTTTAAACTGCAACCAAATCCAATGAGAATCACGGAATGTTCACTGCGTTTTTCAGGAGATGGTGGTTGTCTTTATTATACCAATGCACAGGGAAAGAAGGAACTTTCATTTGGTATGAAAAGAAACGTGTTTGGCTATTTCCCAGAGGAAGGATACTCTGACCAAATTGGCGGTGAAAGGGCGACAGGGCACTATTATCGATGTGCAGCTTCAGCGGCATGGCAGGATGAACTGACACTTCACATTAAGGTCCAGGTAATTGATGAATACTTTGGAAGGCTGGATATTGTGTTGCATTTTGACGAGGGAAATCAGGTGGATATTTGCATGACGAAGACCGCTGAAAATTTCTTGGATGAATATGTAGGAACAGCCACAGGAGAGTGGAGAAATGGATAAAAACAGAGAATATTTTCCAGATAGTACCCCGATTGATTCTTGGTTTTATGATATTCGAAAACCAAATATTATGGATTTGGGAAAACAATATGTATTAACAGAATATGGTATTTTGGATGATGGTAGGATTTATACCAAAGAAATACAAGCATTAATTAATCTTGCTTATGATAATGGTGGTGGAGTCATTGTTGTTCCAAAAGGAACCTATATGACCGGTTCCCTCTTTTTTAAGCAAGGGGTACATTTATATGTGTCAAAAGATGGTGTGTTAAAGGGCAGTGATGATATTAGTGATTATGAAGTGAGAATGACGCGTATTGAAGGTGAGACTTGTGTCTATTTTAGTGCACTCATTAATGTGGATGGAGTAGATGGGTTCACCATATGCGGAGAGGGTACTATTGACGGAAATGGATTAAAATCCTGGAAAGCTTTTTGGTTAAGAAGGAAATGGAATCCAATGTGTACCAACAAGGATGAGCAGAGGCCAAGATTAGTATTTATATCCAATAGTAAGAATGTTGTTTTAGCAGACGTCCGTTTTATAAATTCTCATTTTTGGACGACTCATATTTATAAATGTGACCATGTAAAATATCTAGACTGTTATTTTTATTCACAGGCTAAGGAAGTGTGTGCACCAAGTACGGATGCCATTGATATTGATGCTTGCAAGGATGTGCTTGTAAAAGGATGTTATATAGAGGTTAATGATGATGGTATTGCCCTAAAAGGTGGAAAAGGTCCATGGGCGGACACGGCAGAAGAAAATGGTTCTAACGAAAGAATTTTAATAGAAGATTGTGTTTACGGATATTGCCATGGGTGTCTTACCTGTGGTTCGGAAGCGATACACAATCGAAATGTGATTTTGAGGAGAAGTAAGGTGATGCGAGCAGATCATCTTCTGTGGATTAAAATGCGTCCGGATACACCACAATATTACGAATATATAACCATTGAAGACGTGGAAGGGAATATGTACGATTTTCTAAATGTCAATCCTTGGACACAGTTTTTTGACTTAAAAGGAAGAGTGGATATTCCTAAATCTATTGCAAAGCACATTGCGATGAGAAGATGTAAATGCCAATGTGTTATTTGTTTTAATGTTCAGAAAGAGGATGAACAATACGAACTTTCGGATTTTGTATTTGAATCGCTTGATATTGAAGCGGAACAGTACGGAACAGTAGAAGATACTATCAAAAATCTATCAATTAGAGATGTTTGTATTATGAAATCATAGAAGAGGGTGTCAATGAGGTCGCTGTTGATGAGTAAAGGGGAAATCGGTTATGATTTCCCCTTGCTTAATTAATCATATATGCTTATCTGTTAATGCCCGATGCAACTTCATCTGCCCACTGTTCCAGACTGTAAGTAGTACCGTCAAACAATTTCAATATAGCTCCGGTTGGAGCATCGTCATTTGCAAATGCATTGGCCTCATCTGTGTCCACATGCATAGAAAGTTTGAATGTTGGGCTCACACGAACAACTACGTCAGCAAAGATAAGTCCACGTTCATAACTCTGTGTAATGACAAATACCTCATCATTATCTTTTACACGTGCACGGCTTGCTTCCAAAGGTGTCATATGTATATGTCTTTTTGCAACGATAACTCCTTTTTCTAGCTCAATCGTTCCTTTCGGACCAACAAGCTGGCATCCAGGCGTC
>JAZQBW010000099.1:0-17789 GCA_045545895.1 Faecalimonas sp. | reverse complement strand
GAATTGATGGAAGTAGCGCAGAATGCCTACGATAGAAAATAGTAATTTTATGAAAAAATAGGAGGTGATAATAATATGAAAAGACGAGCAATTTGGGTAATCTTTAGCATATGTCTGTTATTAGGAATGATTTTGACGGGTTGTTCCAGCGATACATTTAAAACGATTGTTGATTCAGAATTGTTCGAAGACGTGCCTCTAATGACTGGTGAAACGATTCGTTTTTCAGAAGTGGAAGATGTAGGTGGAGGCAACTACTTGATCTGGGCTTATGATACAAATATCGATGAATACAAAGCATATTTGAATGTGTTGGAAGAAAATAAATTTGTAAAGTATGTTGATAATGGTGAGCAAGGATTAGAAGATTTTGTGTACACTGCGCATTATCAGAAAGACGAGCTCTTGGTGGTTGTGACACACTATCCAAAACTAGAAGATACAATGATAAGCGTATGTAAAGATGCTGCTTTGTCAGAACACCTGATATATAGTGACGAATATCTGAAAGACAATATTTCTGGTGCAAAGACATCCTTTATTATGCCGGAGCTTAAAGACACCGGAAATTCCTTTGTTATTCAGTTGAAGAACGGTCATTATATAATTAATGACGGGGGAACACAGCAAAATTTACCATACCTTTTGGACTATTTGGAATCAAATGCACCGAACAACGAAAAACCTATTGTTGACGCATGGATTGTCTCACATTCCCATGTGGACCATATGGGTGTGCTTATAGGTTTAATGGAGCAAAAGGAATGGGCAGAACGCATACTGGTAGAGGGAATTTATTTCACGGAGGCGAATGAAGTGTCGCATGAAGAGAGACGTGGAACAGGATCAGTTGCCGCTATGACATATTTTGTAAAAGGTGCTTCGACGGTTTTTAAAACATCAGAAGGAAAAGAGCCGCAGTTATATCGTATGCGCGAAGGTGAACGCTACTATTTTAACGATATCACAATGGATGTTGTGTACACACAGGATATGCTTACATATAAGGAATGGACTACTTGGAATGCCACATCAACTGTAGTGATGTATACCATTGAAGGACAGAAGGTGTTTATTACAGCAGACACAGACTATGAATGTCAAATGGTTATGTTGGATGTTTTCCCGGATTCATATTTTGATTTGACGGTATATCAGGCACCTCACCATGGTGGAAATATATACGATCAGTTCACGAGACATATTCAAGTTGGTACTGTTCTTAAACCAGGATTAGGTTACAATGGGTCGGCAAGTGCGTTGCTTAGCAGATATGCACAGCAGGAGTATTTATTGTCTCAGGCAGATGAGTCTCTCTCATATAAAGAAGGTGGTCTCATATTGACATTTCCTTATGAAGCGGGGACATATAAACGCATTCCGCCTATCGATTGGACTATTTATGAAGATGAAATAAATTTGTTAAAGCAATAAAGGAGGAAGATGATGAAACAAAAAATGAAAAAAGTAGTGATTGGCAGTATTATGCTTAGTCTTGTCCTCCTTTTAGGTCTTGCAGCATGGCTTATAACAAGAAACAGGGCAGCGGAGGAAACGCAAATTGCAAAAAATTTGTTAGATGTAGATTGGTATGATGAAAACGGTACGGAATTCACGATTACTACGAGAGAAGAACTGTTTGATTTAGTAGAATTATCATATTTCTATGACTTTGCCGGTCAAACCATTAAGTTGGGAGCAGACATTGTCGTCAATGAAGGAAATGCGGCTGATTGGCAGAATGAGCAACCGGAGTATGAATGGGAATCTATACACGGATTCGCAGGAACTTTCGATGGACAGGGGCATACAATTAGTGGACTTTACAGTATTGGATTGCGTTATTTTGCAAATATTGAACGAGTAGAGGGAACAGATTATATCACGGCGTCACTCTTTCGTAACACACAGAAGGAGTGTGTAATTAAAAATTTCAAAATTGTAAATAGTTATTTCGAGAGTGACCTGGATCACGGTGTAGGAAGCGTATCAAGCAATGGAGCGGGTACCTTTGATTCTATTTATAGTGATGTTATTATTCGAAGTCAGAAATGTTATGTCGGTGGTATTATCGGAAATGTATCTGATGACACAACGATAACAAACTGCTGGTTTGATGGTTCTATCGAAGTGTTTATGAAATACGGACGTTATATTGGAGGTATTGCAGGACGTACAACCAATAACGCAGAGTGTACCATCGAGCATTGTTTAGTTACTGCAACTATGACTAGTGATGTTGATCAGCGTGGTAACCAACTTGGCGGTATTCTTGGACAGTCCTATCAATCAAAAGCGACTATCAATGACTGCTTGATGACAGGTAAGGTTTATGATGGTCATGGAATTGCAGGTTCAGTTGTAGGAAATGTGGCTCCGGAATCGACAACAACATTATCAAACGTGTTCACATGTGTCGATTCACACAAGGTACAGATTGGATACATTGAACAAGGTAAGTTGGTAGGACGGCCGATTGTATATGACAGAGAAACAATAACTGGTCTCGGCGGATATCAGTGGACAACATTAGATTTTGAGAATTATTGGGTCACCGTGGAAGGAGGAACACCGGTTCTTAAGACTTTTGCCGATAATGCTTTAGATTTGAACGGAGTTGCTAAGAACATTGATACAAGTTGGTACAACGAGCAGGAAGATACATATGTATTGATGGACCAAGCGGATTTTTACGGATTTGCCTTACTTTCCAACGAAACGAATTTCGAAGGTAAAACGATTAAATTAGGAGCCAATATCAAATTAAACGAAGGAAAAGCGTCGACATGGAAGAAAGAGGCACCAAGCAATAAGTGGATATGTATCGGCACAAAGGAACTACCGTTTGCAGGAACTTTTGACGGACAGATGCATTCCATCAGCGGTGTTTATCTGAAGACAGAGACAGCGTACAGCGGTCTGTTTGGTGTGACCACTCAAACAGCGACAATTAAGCGTTTTAAATTGACAAATAGTTATTTCGAGAGTAATGAAACTGGTCTTGGAAGTATCGCAGGACAGGCAATCGGAACATTTGATACGATTTACAGTGACGCAATTGTAATCAATGAAAAAGGTTGCATTGGTGGAATGATTGGTCGTGCAACCGAAAAGAAGGATTCCAGCATCAAGATGACAAATTGCTGGTTTGACGGAACTGTTATCAACACAGGTAATTCAGTAGACTACAGAAACACCGGTGGTCTTATTGGATATGTTGTTATCAAAGCAGATTTGTCAAATTGTCTCAATACAGGAACAATTGATATAAGAAACTATAAGGTTCCAAATGATGAAAAGAGCGAACATGTGCAACCATTTGCCGGTGGGTTTATAGGATCTATTAATCCAATTAGTAAAACTACAATCACAGACTGTATGAACACCGGAAGTATTCTTATGAGTGATGCCGTGACTTCTGCTGCAGGATCTATCCTAGGTTATTCGTCAGGGAAAACAATAATTTCGAATACATATGCCATAAAAGAAAGCAGTAAGTTCATAACCAGAGGAAATGTGGATGGTGAAGTTATTGTGTACGAGAAAGCACAGATTACAGGATACGGTGCATATCAGTGGACAACCTTGAATTTTAACAAATACTGGGCAGTAGTTATGAACGATACCTCTGTGCTGAAATCATTTGCCTCAAAAGTACCGAGTCTGAATGGAGTGGCAAGAAAAGTAGATATCAGTTGGTATGACAAAAAAGCAGACACCTACGTTCTATATGATATGGCAGATCTTGGAGGCTTTGCACTGCTTTCCAAAACAACCGATTTTAAAGGTAAAACCATTAAATTAGCGAATGACATTGAGCTTAATAATGGGAATGCTGATGATTGGAGAAAGACTGCACCGGAAACAGAATGGATGGGTATTGGTTCGGCTACCAAGCGATTTGCAGGAACCTTTGATGGACAGATGCACACGGTTAGTGGCGTGTATATGAATACAGATTCAAAATATACCGGATTTTTCGGTGGAACAGCCGAAGAGGCATTGGTGAAGAACTTCCGCTTAACAAACAGTTATTTCTTTAGTACAGAAGAAGAGGTAGGAAGTATTGTTGGAAATGCGAGGGGTACGTTTGATTCGATTTATAGTAATGCTATTATTGAGTGTTCCAACAACTTAGCAGGAGGATTAATTGGTTCAACATCCTGGGATATTGGAGTCAAGGTGAAAAACTGTTGGTTTGACGGTGAAGTTACGAATGTACAAAAAGCCGGAAGTTACTACGCCGGTATTCTTGCGAGAGCGTGTCGTTCAACTACAATCACGAACTGTATCAACACAGGAACCATTCGAAGTGATATGGCTAAGCAACCTCGTGCTGGTGGTATATTTGGTGGTATTGGAAGGTCTGGAACAACAGTAGACATTTCTTATTGTTTGAATGCAGGAGAGATTGTACATGGAGCAAAAACCAAAGAACAAGGTTTGCTTGTTGGTAGTGCAGTTGGAACTGTCAATGTAGATAACAGCTATTCTATAGCACAAGGAAGTAACACACTGGTAGCAACAAAAGCTGATAAAACATATCCAACCTGTGGTGTATCAGGAACAGTAGAAAACATTTTGGGAACATCTGCATTGGGAAGTGCAGCCAGATTATTCGTAAAGCAGAATAATGAAGGCAAATATGATAATCGCTGGGTTGCAGTTTTAGGTAGTGTTCCTGTTCCAAAAAAACTTCTTGCATATACAAGTGGTGAGCAGTTTACTCCGGATGTAAGTTGGTATGATGGCAGTAAGGAATACACACTTACAACAAAAGAGCAACTCTATGGACTTGCAGTTCTTTCCTACCAATCAGAACTCGACGGATTCGCTGGAAAGACAATTAAATTAGGTGCTGATATCACAATCAATGAAGGAAATGCATCTGATTGGAAGGAGGTCGCACCAGAGTATGGTTGGGGAAGTATTGGCGATTCTACCGCAAAGTTCAAAGGTAACTTCGATGGACAGAAGCACACCATAAGTGGTATTTACCAGAACACAGCCAAGCAATGTCAGGGATTATTTGGTGATGTCTTGGGTGACGTGTTAATAGCTAACTTTAGTTTGGAAAATAGCTATTTTAACTATCATGGCACCAACGGAAACGCATTTTTAGGAGCTGTTGCAGGTAGAGCAACAGGCCGATTTAAAAACATCTATGTTAATGCGATTGTAGAATCTACAGGAAAAAGAACGGCAGGTATCGTAGGCTCGACATCAACGAGTGGTGCATTGGCAATCACTAACTGTTGGAATGCAGGTCCGGTTTCCGGCTCAAACACACATATCGGAAGTATGATTGGATATGTGGATAAAGCTCCTACGATTAAGAATTGCTTGAATACAGGTACAATTAGTTCGACATATACAGAAGCTAATGCGACTAAGAAATTCTCATTAGCTATCGGTGGATTTCTTGGAAATAGTGTTTATGGAACGGGTCTTTACAACTGTTTGCATCTCGGAACGCTAAGTTATATTAAGACAGATTACAGTACAGATTATGGTACGATGGTAGGCTCTTTGGCAGGAGGAACAACTTTCCAAGATTTATTTACCATTAAGCAAGATGGAGTGGCTGATTTTGGTGGAATCGGAATGTCTAATAATGTAACAAAAATCAATTCCTTAGATGATATAAAAGGCACTGATGCGCTTATTAATATGACGAAATTGTTTACCACTCAAACAAGTGATGGCAACTATGAAAGTTACTGGTCTGTAGTGCCAAATGGAGTTCCGGTATTAACATCTTTTGCAAAATATGTAGGAGAAGAACACTTGGCTATCGACACAAGCTGGTACGATGGAAGCAAGACATATGAATTGGAAGATGCATCGGACCTCTATGGACTTGCTGCTCTTTCTTACAGAGTGGAACTGAATGGATTTGCAAACGAGACATTCAAGCTTGTAAAGGATATCACAATCAATCAAAATATGGACGCACCAAAATATGGATGGCTATGTATTGGAGGAGTAGGCTCACCGACCCCACGATTTGCAGGGACTTTTGACGGAAAGGATAGTAAAGGCAACATTCATAAAATCAGTGGTCTTCATATAAATACATCTTCAAAATATACCGGTCTGTTTAGTGGAACAGCAACCACGGCGAAGGTTCAAAACATTCGATTGATGGATAGTTATATCTATAGTTCGGCTGATGAAGTTGGAAGTATTGTTGGAAATGCACAAGGAAAGTTCCACACAATTTACAGTGATGCGATTGTGGAAAGCAGTGCACCATATGTAGGCGGTATGATTGGTTCAACTTCTTATGGCGCAGGAATAACTATGGAAAACTGCTGGTTTGCTGGAGAAGTTACCAATGTTATAAAGACAAATAACTATTATGGTGGGTTAGTTGGAAGAATTTACAATGATTCTACAATTAAGAACTGTTTGAATACAGGAACTGTAAGTTTGACAGGAAGTTACACACCACGTGTCGGTGGTTTGATTGGTTTAGTAGACAATAGAAGTCTTGTTTTAAATATGTCCAATTGTTTTAATGCAAAAGAATTAGTGCTGAAAAACCCTGTGCAAACCTATTACGGATTGTTGATTGGAGGAATAGGTGGTGCTAGACCAACGCTTAATTTGACAGATTGCTATTCCATTAGTCAGAAGGTTAATGACTACGATGTGCCGGGAACACCACAGAATGTAGCTCTTGTATATGATAAAGCGGATTCGTCATTTACATCATGTAAAACAGTCGGAGCAGCAGACACAATCAAAGGTACGGACGCATTGGATAAAATGCCAAATCTGTTTGCAACAAAGGGTTCTGATAACAAATATGAAAGTTATTGGGCAGTGGTTCCGAACGGAACACCGATACTTGAATCTTTTGCAAAGTTTGAAACAGAAAAATCGTTAGCGGTTGATGCAAGCTGGTACGACGGAAGTAAGACATATGAATTAGAAGACGAATCAGACCTCTACGGACTTGCTGTTCTTTCTCGCAGAGTGGATTTGAACGGATTTGCAAATGAGACATTCAAGGTTGTAAAAGATATCACAATCAATCAAAACATAGATGAACCAGATTATGAATGGATAAGCATCGGCGGAGTTGGCTCACCGACCCCACGATTTGCAGGAACTTTTGATGGAATGGATAGCAAAGGTAACATTCATACAATCAGCGGTGTGTATATGAATACAAATTCAAAATACACTGGTTTATTCGGAGGAACAGCAGCTGCAGCGAAGATCCAAAACCTCCGTTTGACGAATAGTAATTACTATAGTACAGCTGAAGAAGTCGGAAGTATTGTTGGAAATGCAATGGGCAGGTTCGATACTATTTACAGTGACGCCATTGTGACGTGTGCCAATAATTTAGTCGGTGGTTTGATTGGTTCCACTTCTTCGGGCGGTGGAATTACCATGTCCAATTGCTGGTTCAATGGCAAAGTGGAAAATGTAAATAAAGCAGCAAGTTATTACGGCGGATTAGTTGGTAGAATTAATAATATTTCTACAATCAGTAACTGCCTGAACACAGGAAAAGTATATTGCGAAATGGCAGGAAGTCCTTACGTGGGTGGTCTGGTCGGCGCAATCGTGGGAGGAAGTTTGGAAATACGCAGTAGTTTAAATACCGGAGAGATACGTCACAAGAATGGCACTACGGCACAAGGTTTGTTTGTTGGTCGTATGTTAAATACAATTACTTTAGAGAATAGTTATTCTATTAGCCAGGGTTCTTTAACATTGGTAGCAGGAAAAACGGATGCAACATATCCATCTTGTGCTTCCATAGGACCAAAGACAGAATTAACTACAGAAAATGCATCTGAAAAATTACCGAAGCTTTTTGATGCGCAAATTACTGATAAGTGGGTGACAGGATCGAATGATACTCCGGTAGTATTGAAATCATTTGAGGATATAGTAAGGAAACTAAAATGACACAGCAGGATTTAGAACTACTTAGCAAAATTTATAACGGCCGTACCTTGTATCAAGGTGAATTACATGACCATGCGAAGACGGGAGGCACCAGTGATGGTGCCAGAACGTTGGAACACTGGAAAGGTGCAATGGAAGCACAGGAGATGGATTTCGCAACGATTTTAGACCACAAGCAGGTGCGCCATATGTACCTTCCGGAGTGGGATAATAGTATCTTTATTGGTGGTACAGAGCCTGGTGCACGTATTTTTACATCTGACGGAGAAAAGATAGGAACGATGCATTATAACATGGTTTTCTCTGATCCAAAGCAGCTAGAATGTCTCTTAGAAGAATTTCCGGAATACGAATTCACCGGCGGGCCTGAAGGTCATTTTGGATATCCAAGTTTTACTAAGGAACGATTGGGAGAAATCATAGATGCGGTAAAACGCCTGGGTGGTTTCTTTGTGTTCCCACATCCAAGACAAGTTTCCTATGGTAAAAATACGGAAGACTGGTGGATTAGAGATGAGGTTGGAATTGAGGTAACCTACATATCACTTGAACATGAAGCAACAAAGGATAACTACGAAGTGTGGACTGAACTTCTGAGAATGGGCAAGCGTATGTGGGTAAGTGCAGGTGGAGATTTGCACGAACGAGCCCATGACTGGGCGCTAACAAGCATTTATTCCGAGGAAAAAGACAGTGCTTGTTATATGAAGCATCTTCGAAAAGGTGATTACACAGCAGGGCCAATCGGAATCCAGATGTGTATTGGTGATACGCAGATGGGTGGAACATGTAAGTTTGATGGACAGAGATTGGTAGTCGGAGTCGGTAAGTTTCACAAGAGTGTGCGTAATCCAGAGCATAAATACCGTCTGGATGTTTGGAATGATCAAGAAATCGTACACAGCCAAGGAATTTCTTGCGAAGAACCTACCTATTTCGCAATGGACGCGCTGGATTGTAAGTTCTATCGAACAGAAATATATGATGTGACGAGAAATCTTCGACTTGCACTCGGCAACCCAATATGGAATGAGGAATAATATGCATTTGGAAAACAAAAGTGTCAGCAAGAGATTTTTCTGGATACTATGGGTTATGTATGCAGTAGTATATATGACAAAAAGTTGCTACAGCGCAGCAATGGCTTCCATTGTACATGAGGGAGTTTTTACAAAATCACAGACAGGACTTATTACAGCAGCGTTTTATTTTGTGTATGCACCGCTCCAGATTCTGGGAGGTGTTTTTGCCGACAGATACAATCCGGAAAGAATGATTAAAATCGGTCTGGTCGGAAGCGGAATAGCCAACTTAATTATTTTTTGTAATCAAAACTATTATGTAATGCTTTTGGCATGGATATTTAATGCGGTTGTACAGTTTGCATTATGGCCGGCACTGTTTAAAATCATATCCTCGCAGCTTGAGAAGGAATATCGGATTAAAGGAATCTACTATATTACATTTTCAAGTATCTGTGGATTGCTTATGGCATATGTTGTGGCTGCCATCGTTCCAAGGTGGCAGCACAACTTTGCGATATCTGCAGGCGGACTTTTTTTATTTGGATTCATTTTCCATGTTGCATGTAACTGGGTAGAGAAATATATGGTTCCAGATACTCGAGAAAGACAAGCCAGAAGAAAGACTGTGGAATCCAAGACTCCTACATGGAAACTGTTTTGGGTGAGTGGATTCTTACTCATGGTTGTGGTGGCTGCTGTACGTACTATTGTTGAAAACGGAGTAAAAACCCTATCAGCAACGATGCTGATGGAATCTTACGAGCATATATCCCCTTCGTTGGGAAATATGCTGAACACCTTGATTATCGTTGCCGGGGTTGTTGGCGTGGCGATTGTCAACCAATTCATCTATCCGAGACTAATACGTGACGAGGCGATTGCAACGGTGATTTTAGTTGGTGCTACAATGATACCAATTCTAGTAATGTTCTTATTGGGTAAGGCACCGGTCTTTGTGATGGTGGCATCTTTGTGTATAGCAACGGCGATTTTGTCTGGAATCAACCTAATCATGTCTCGGTGCAGTGCAAGTTTTGTCAAATACGGAAAGAATGGTTTGGCATCGGGTATTGCGAATGCGGCGGCAAGCGTGGCGATTATGATTCAAAGCTATGGGACCACTTATGTGGCGGATCATGCCGGTTGGAAGATGGTAGTGTGGTTATACACTGCACTGCTCGGGGTCGGCATTTTATGTGCGGCGGTGGCAGTACCTTTATGGAGACGTTTTAAAGTAAATAAAATATGTTAGGAAGGATACGTAAGTTATGGCGAATGAACTATATGCAGGATTTGCGCGTGTCAATATCACACCGATGATGGGAATTGGTCTTGCAGGTTACTATCAGGAGCGAGAGGCAGAGGGTGTTTTGGATGATATTGAAATCAATGCACTGGCACTTCAGTGTGGAGAGGATAAGGCGCTGCTACTTAGCATTGATCATCTTGGCTTAGAATCTGATGTGACAACGGATTACAGAAAACATATCGGAGAAGTAACCGATGTTCCGATAGAAGGAATCTATATACATTCTACACATACCCATACGGCACCATATCTGAGAAGGGATAAGGACGATATTCTAATTCAAGAATATGATCGTATGGTATATCACAGAATGGCGGATGTTTCTAAGGCGGCATTAGAAGATTTAAAACCTGCAAAGATGGGGTGGGGTATCGGAGATGCTCCCAATATCGCATTTATCAGACGTTTCCGTATGAAAGATGGAAGTGTGAAGACGAATCCGGGCGTAGATAATCCGGATATTTTGCATCCAATCGGTGAGGTGGACGAGCGAGTGACCGTGCTTCGCTTTGAGCGAAAGGGAGCAGAGAACATTGTATATGTGAACTTTGCAAACCATGCTGATGTGGTTGGAGGCAGTAAGATATCAGCAGACTGGCCGGGGTTTTTACGCAAGACAGTAGAACAGAGTTTAAACAATGTGAAATGCATCTTCTTCAATGGAGTGGAAGGTGATGTCAATCACGTCAATGTGCATCCGACAGGCGGATATCTCAATGATATGTTCATGGATTTCGATGGCGTGGCAAGAGGATATCTTCATGCACGATACTTGGGTCGTGTGGTTGCGGGCGGAGTTCTACAGGCCTACGACAAAGTGAAATACATAGACGTAGATTCTTTGAAATGTAAGAATCATGTCTTTAAGCTACCGTCTAACATGCCAAAGCCGGAAGAGATGGAAGAGGCACATCGGATCAATGAGCTACACCTTGCAGGCAGAGATGATGAGCTTCCATATGAGGGTATGATGCTGACTACAAAGGTAGCAGAGGCGGCACGTAGGGTTCGTTTGGAGCATGGCCCGGAATATTTTGAGATGGAACTCATCGGAATAACAATCGGCGGAGTAGCCTTGGTGGGTATTCCGGGAGAACCATTTACGGGAGTTGGGCGAAGAATCAAAGAGATAGAAGGATATGAGCTTGTGATTCCTACTTGTCTTACCAACGGGAAACTTGGTTATTTTCCAATGAAAGATGCTTATGACGAGGGCGGATACGAGGCAGGATGCTCAAATTTTAAAATAGGAGTAGCGGAACTAATTGTCGAAGAAAGTAAAAATTTAGTGAGAGACTTAACATATATGAGAAAGAGAGGTGCCCAATATGAAAAATAAAATATGGGCGTATTTGATACACCTTAGTAATAATATGTGGGGAGACCCAAACAGTGCAAGTAAGTATGCGAAATATAATGATGTTCTTGAGGCAGATGATGTTATATGGAAACAGACGATTGATTTTTTGCCGAGTCAGGGAATCAATACGGTTCTTATTGATGTCGGTGATGCTATTCAGTATGAATCGCATCCAGAGATATCAATTGCCGGTGCATGGTCAAAGGACAAGTTGAAAAATGAGTTAAATCGTATGCGTGCCATGGGATTGACACCGATTCCAAAATTAAACTTTTCAGCAGCACATGATGCATGGTTGAAAGAATACTCAAGAATGGTATCTACACCGATTTATTACCAGGTATGCGAAGATATTATCAAAGAAGTTGCAGAAGTATTTGATTATCCGGAGTATATGCACCTTGGACTGGATGAAGAGGATTATGCCGGACAGCAAGACTGGCAATCTGTCACAATCAGACAACATGATTTGTGGTGGCATGATGCATACTTCTTGTTTGATATTTGCGAGAGATTAGGAATGCGTCCTTGGGTATGGGCAGATAGGTGTTGGAATCACAAGGAAGAATACCTTGCTAAAATGCCAAAATCGGTACTTCAGTCTAACTGGGCATACAATCGAATCAGGTATAATGCGGATGGAACTTATGCCAGTGTGTCATATCAAACATATTTAGCATTGGAAGAGGCTGGTTTTGAACAGGTTCCTACATCCTCTTGCTGCAGTTTTAGAAGTAATAGTTTAGAAACCATGCAATTGGGAAAAGCGCATATTGCGCAGGAACGATTGTTAGGATACATGACTGCACCTTGGTATCGAACACTACCAAAGTGGCGTTTTGGACTTCTTCATGATGCGTTACAGTTTGGTGAAGCAAAAAGAGAAGTGTATCCGGAAGATTAGGAAAATAAGATGGAGGCGTAGTTATGAAATACGAAGAGCCTATAATAGAAGTTTTAAACTTAAAAAAACAAGATGTTATCACGACTTCGGGGGAATTGGAACCCAAGGACGATTATACAGGTGAAGGTGAATTTGCACCGAGAACATAAATGGAAGGAAAGGAGGAATGGAGGTATGGAAAATAATAGAAAAAAGGTATTGTCAAAACAGATGAAAACAGTTCTGCTAGTTTGTTTACTTATGATTGGTACAATATTTGCATGGAACATAAGTGCAGAACACGTATATGCAGCAGAACCAACGAAAGTCGATGATTACCTTGTTAAACAATACAGTGATATTACAGAGTATAGACAAAAAGATAATCTGAAAATTCCAGAGGCGTACGACGATAACAAAGCAGAGTCAGGCAAATGGTTGTTTGCAGGATGGTATACAAACAATGCATGCACATCATCGCTAAGTAGTGGCTCAGTATGTACAGGAAATAAGACCATGACAGGTACATACTATGCGAAGTTCGTTTCTGCGGATGTGTTAAGTGTAAAATGCCAGATTACAAAAGATACATTATCGACCAGTGATAGTACAAAACTTAGATGTGTTTCTTCCGTAGATTCACTCAAGTATAAGAAGATTGGTTTTGAACTTATCACACCGGAAGGCAAAACGAAATATATGGAAAGCAATAAAGTAGGAACAAGAATCCATGCAACAACTACTGAGAATGCTTATTCATTTAGCCCGAAGGTAGTGGATACAGAGTCAGAATATTTCTTTTCTGCAATTGAAACAATCGAGAAGGATAATTTTGATAAGGGATATATTGTTCAACCATATTGGATTACCAAAGATGGTACAAAAGTGTATGGTGTGAACAAATATGTTACGGTAATGGAAGGTGTAACAGACCAAACAAATACAACGATTCACGTACCGGTGAAAATGGATGCAGAACCAACAGGAACATTTCAGGTAGAGGGTGGCAACGCTACTGCAGTATCTTGTGCTGAATATCAAAGTGGTTATGCTCATTTTGCAATTACCGTATCAGATAGAAATGCACTGAACTCTGCGACAAAGTTTGTGATTAAGGAAGATGGCACAGAGATTGCAACATATATTTATCGTAATTTAACTACGCAATATGATGGAACAGAGGCTAAAAAAGATGACTCTTGGTATAGTGTTTATAGTGCGGCTGATACCTCAGAAGATGAATTTGTGATTGCAACTAGCGCAGATTTGTATGGATTTGCAAATGCGGTAACTTCAAGCAATAAGTTTGATAACAAGAAGGTGTATTTAGTAAATGATATTGAAGCCAACAAAGGATATGCGGATAAAGCTAATTTAACCTGGAATAGTAGCCTTGCAGCAGACGGAATAACTTCGATTACGGGAACAAACCATCCATGGACTGCAATTGGCTCGTCATCAAATGCGTTTAATGGTGTATTTGATGGTCAAATGCATACGATTAGTGGACTGTACTTAAGTACTTCCTCAAGTTGGCAAGGAATGTTCTCTGCAACAGGAGTAAAGGCAGAGATTAGAAATTTCTATCTGAAAAATAGTTATTTTACTTCTACAGCAGGTACGCAACAACTTGGAAGTATTGTTGGAAATGCAAAGGGAACCTTTGAGAATATTTACAGTGATGCAATTATGTTAGGTGCAGGGGGCCAACAGGTAGGAGGAATACTTGGGGCAACATCTACACAAGATAGTGTTGCTATGTCCAATTGCTGGTTTGCCGGTTCTGTTATAAGCAATGCGAAAGCGAGTTATTTTGGTGGATTAATTGGTCGTGTTGCCAATGCCACTACAATTACAAATTGTCTAAATACTGGAACTATTTCTCATAATGAGAATCCTCAAACAGAAGGTGTAGGAGGGCTTGTAGGATATATAGAGAAAAACTCTTTGACCATTTCAAACAGTGTAAATACGAGTGAAATTACTACTGTAGATTCAAATGCTCAAAGAGGATTAATTGTTGGTTATTATCATAGTACGAATAATCCTACAATCTCAATTACGAACAGTCACTCGTTTAATCAGTCGGACTTGACAGTGTTTGTACATAATAAAAATAACAGTTTATATCAAAGTACGTGTGGTAGATATAGTTTATCTGAGGTTGCTAGTTTAAGTTCATTGACGCAAGGCAAGATAGGAAAACTTTTCACGGCAGACACTGCTAAAGGCTATTGGTCCGTTACAAGGGATGGTTTTCCTGTGTTAACATCCTTTGAGAAAGGTTCTAATGTAATATCGCAGGCGGTTGATACAAGCTGGTATGACGAATCAAAGAAGGAATTCACTCTAAAAGATTCAGGAGATTTGTATGGTTTCGCCTTACTTTCACAGACCAATACATTTGATGATGCGACTATCAAATTGGGTGCTGACATTGAAGTCAATAAAGGAAAAGCGATAGCAACTGGATGGGATTTGAGTCAGGATGTAAATGGAAACTCTATTACAAATGGAACAGACTTTTTGTGGATGCCTATAGGAACTACTTCTTATCCTTTTAATGGCAAGTTTGATGGCCAAATGCATACAATTAGTGGAATTTATCTGAATGCGACATCAGCGCGTAACGGAATGTTCGCTACAACGGATGCAAAGGCAGAGATTCAGAATTTCTATTTGAAAAACAGCTATTTTACATCTACGGATGATAAACTTGGTAGTATTGTTGGCGAAGCCAAGGGAACCTTTGAGACGATTTATAGTAACGCAATTGTGGCAGGCTATGGTAGTTGTGATCAAGTAGGTGGGATGATTGGTGTAACACATAATGATGGTGGGGTTACCATGTCAGATTGCTGGTTCGCCGGTTCTTCCACAATCAATTCAGCAGCAAGCTATCTAGGTGGATTGATAGGTTACGTTTCAGAGAGTAGCGTGATAACGAACTGTTTGAATACTGGAGAAGTTTTTCACAAATACGGAGTAACAACCGCTGCCACAGGAGGGTTTGTAGGCAATGCGGTAGCTGATATAAGCATTTCATATAGTGTGAATAAAAGTGATATTAAATATACAAGAGGTAGCGGTATTGGTTTGTTCATTGGGGCTGCTAGTGGTTCTGTAACTCTTACAAATAGTCACTCGTTGGATACTAGCGATGGCCTTGTAAATGGAAGCAACAGTTATTCAACTTGTACGACACAGAATTCGCCTGATGTGGCAGGCATTAAAGCATTAACCACAGCTGAGGTGGATCAACTTTTCCTGGCGGAAGCTGCTAGAGGATACTGGTCGATTACTACAGATGGTTTACCGGTTTTGAGTTCCTTTGAAGAAGGTTCTGGTGTAATATCGCAAGCAGTTGATACAAGTTGGTATGACGAGTCGAAAAATGAATTTACCTTAATGGATTCCGGAGATTTATATGGTCTCGCATTGCTTTCCCAGACAAATACATTCGCAGGTAAGGATATTAAGTTAGGTGCCGATATCACAATTAATAAGGATATGGAAAATCCTGATTTTGAATGGATGAGCATCGGTATTGCCAATAAGTTCCAAGGTGATTTTGATGGACAGATGCATACCATCAGCGGTCTATACCAGAATTCAGGTAATCAATTACAGGGGTTATTCGGCGACATAGTTGGCGACGTGTTAATTACTAACTTTAGTCTGACGGATAGTTATTTTAATTATAACGGTTCCAACGAAAATGCATTTTTGGGGGCTGTTGCAGGTAGAGCAACAGGGCAATTTGAAAACATCTATGTTAATGCCAGTGTAGAATCTACAGGAAAGAGAACGGCTGGTCTCATAGGCTCAACATCAACCAGTGGTGCGTTGACAATCGTGAACTGTTGGAATGCAGGTCAAGTGTCTAGTACATACGCATATATTGGAGGTTTGATCGGATATGTGGATACAGCACCTACTATTAAGAATTGCTTGAATACAGGTACAATTACTACAACTTATACGGATGATGATGCTACTGAGAATTTTGCATTGAATATCGGTGGGGTTCTTGGAAATAGCGTTGAGGGAACCGGTCTTTATAACTGTTTGAATATCGGAGCTGTAAATTACGTTGAAACAGATTATACAACTGGTTATGGTATGATGGTAGGCACCGTGGATGGTAGTACGACTTTTAAAGATTTGTTTACCATTCAACAAGAAGGAACAGGGGATTATAATAATGGAACTACATATTCAAATAATGTAACAAAAATCGCTTCCTCAGACGATATTAAAGGAACGGATGCTCTGACGAATATGAAGAACCTGTTTACACTTCAAACGACAGATGGTAAATATGATAGTTATTGGTCTGTTGTGGCAAACGGAACACCGGTGTTAACGTCTTTTGCAAAATATACAGGGGCAAAAAGCATAGCAGTCGACACAAACTGGTATGATTCATCAACGAATGAATATACATTAATGGATTCCGGAGATTTGTATGGATTAGCAATTCTTTCATACAAAACTAATTTTGAAAGCAAGACAATTAAGTTGGGTGATGATATTAAGATTAACGAAGGAAATTCAGTCGACTGGAACACAAATACACCAGATTTTGGATGGTTGAGCATCGGTGATTCTACTTCTATGTTCAAAGGTAATTTTGATGGGCAGATGCATATTATCAGCGGCATATATCAGGATACAACTGCGCAATGTCAAGGTTTCTTCGGTGAAATTACAGGCGATGTGCTGTTTACTAATTTCAGTTTGATAAATAGCTATTTCTGTCGCCCTAGTGGACATGGCCTGGCATTTTTTGGCGCTGTTGCAGGACGAGCATCGGGACGCTTTGAAAACATCTATGTTAATGCAACTGTAGAGTCCTCAGGACAAAGAACTGCAGGTTTTGTAGGTTCAACAGGCGGTGCATTAACGATGATTAATTGTTGGAATGCAGGAAGTGTGTCTAACACTAGCGCATGTACTGCTGGTTTGATTGGACTTGTTGATAAGAATGTTACTATTAAAAATTGCTTAAATACAGGTGCAATTGCTACATCCTATCAAGAAAGTGAAAAGTATGTAGGTGGATTGATTGGACAAATTTATAACAGTAATAACATTACTATTAACTTGGACAATTGTCTGAATACTGGAGTGATAGGATTCGTTTCGGGTGATTCAGTTTCGAAATACGGTATGATAGCAGGAAATGTTACGAGCAAAACATATTTCAATGCTGTATATACCGTTAAGCAGGATGATATACCAACTTATGATGGAGTTACGCGAACGGAATTGACATTTGAT
>JAZQBW010000098.1:0-16488 GCA_045545895.1 Faecalimonas sp. | reverse complement strand
TGTCTTGACATTTCTTTTGAAGCTGGTCCGATACATGTTAATGCATGGATACATCCATCTAATACTTCAAGTGGAGATGTCATAACCGGAACGTTACCTAAGTCTACGTTAGGTTTTCCACCAAGGATACCAACTGGTTCTACTGGAAGAATTAAGTTATCATGCATAGCACCTTGGCCCATGATTTCTTTTACGATAACTACTTTCTTCTTACCTGGTCTTCTTACTTGTGTAAATTCTTCTGTATCAACTACAAGTGATTCATCTAATTTCTTCAATGCTTCACGAATTTCTTGTGTGATCACATCAGTTGCTGTATGAGCAGCCAAAGGACCTGGTCTTTCCATGTTTGTTCCTTCTTTGATGATAACTTCTGTTTTAATGAAGATTTCACCTTTTTCAGGACAACCTGGACGTCCCCACATGATGTTTTCATCTAAGTAACCTTCTGAAGAACCGAATTCACCGATTTGAACACCGTTAGCGTCTGTACCTGTTACCATCATAACTACACCATCAAGTACTCTTGTAACACCTGTACCGATTTCAGCATCGCCTTCTTTTGTAGCGATTGGTTGAACGTCCATGATTGTTTCTGAGTATGTGTGGTATTGTTCTGGTGTGATGATATCAATCTTTAAGCTGTTAACAAGTTTTTGAGAAGCTGCTGCTTCTTCTTCAATACCTTCACGGATATAAAGAACTGTACCATCAAATTTTGTTTCTGGTCCTCTCTTTACTTCTGTTACTTTGAAGTGTTTTCTTGTTAAGCTTCTGATTACTTTTTCTTCTTCTACTACTGGAGCTGCTGCTACTGGAGCCGCTGCACCTGCTTCTGCCGCTACAGGAACTTCTACTACTTCTGCTGCACCTGCACCAATTCCCATTGGTAATTCGATGTTGATGTCTTTACCTTCACCAATGTGAATCTTAAGTGTTCCACCTGCTACAGATGTTGTTGCACCTGCTACAACTGGAGCTGCTGCTACTGGAGCTACTTCTTCTACAACTTCTTCTGCGACCGGAGCTGCCACTTTAGCACCTTCAACAACGTCAGCTGTAATTGGTGTAAGAGAATCACAAGTTTTTGTGAGCTTAGCACCTAAGATTTCTTCGATTGTTAAGCAACCGTCTAACTTTAATAATCCTGAATCTACTAAATCATCAAAGATTGCCGGATCTTCCAAGTTTTCTGGGCCAATTGTAATACCTGCTTCTGCTCTACAACATAATACTGCAGGGTCCTTTGCATGTTCTTTACATGTTTCGGCTGTAATTGACATAATTTCTTACCTCCTTGTTTACTTTGTTTCAGGGTTTCCCCAATGTGTATATATCCCAACCACATTTAGCGAAAATAAAATTTCGGGGTTTCTTTACTCTCGCTTGTCATGTGATAGTTATACCGTAGTTATGTAGATTAGATATCTTGATCTACTTTTTTAGATACTCTTAAGTATCTGTATAATGGGTGACCAATTGTTCTCATAATGTGGTCTGTTTGATGGAATACCTTTAAGCCCATCTTTGGAGCTGATCCCATAACTGTGTTTGAACAGTCTGAACAGTTACCAATTACAATGTATTCACATTTGTCTTTCTTGAATTGCATGCTGTTCTTAACCTGACCTGGGCAGTTACCTGGTCTTTCACATTTTAAAGCGCCGCTCTTCATCTCAGCTGCTTGCTTACATCTTGCTACAGATGCAACTTTTGCATTCATCTTAGCTGCGATGTCACGCATACGTGCTTCGTCACCACCACATGCACAGACAAGAAGACCGATTGTAGCACCATGTAAGTCTGGGAATTCCATTGTTGGAATAATGCCACCTGTTGTCTTTGTGATAGGTGCATCTAATGTAGTAGCTTTACCTGTGAAAGGTCCACCCATAACGATTTCACCGATTTTTCCATCATCAAGGCCGCCAGCCATCTCGATTAATTCGCCAACGCTTGTTCCTACTGGAACGTCCATGAATACATGTGGCTTATTTCCACCTTTGATTTTACCAACTACTGTTAAGTTCTTGCTGTAGCATGGCTTTCTTTCATCGATAGCTTCTGCAACTCTTGCAAGAGTCTCAACGTTAATCACGATAGATTTTGCTGCTGCCGGAAGTTGTGTTGGTTCTAACTCGATACCAAGTGTTTCTCTAACAACCGCTCTTTCTTCGCCCATTGGATAAATATCCGGAAGAAGATGAATTGAAATAGCCGGTTCATCTTTTAAAGCTTCTTTTAAGATCTGAACAGCTTTTTCATTCTTCTTTTTAATTGCAAAAATAGCTTTTGCAGCATTAGAGATTTCCATGCAGTATTTTACGCCGCGAACAACCTTATCACATTCGTTTTCGATCTGCATAATGTTGTGTTTTAAACCTGGTTCGCATTCTGCAGCGTTGATTAAGATGTATCCGCCATCAAGGTCCGTTCCTAATTTCACGCCTGTTGGAAATCCGGCACCACCCATACCAACAACTCCGGCTGCTTTCACCATATCAAGTTTGCTGCCTTCTTCAATTGGTACGAATTCGTCTTTTTGTTCTTCATCGGGTTTGATGATGATTCTGTCATCTGTTACTTCTTCAACCACACCATATACACTTGAGAAAATGTTTGCGCCAAGTCCTGTCGGTGTTGCAATAAGTGTACCTTTTTTCACAGCATCCCCAGCTTTTACGATAGCCTCGCAAGGTGCACCTACATGTTGTCTTAAAAGAATCTGTAAATTTCCCATGACAATTCTCTCCTTTAGTTTTTGTTATTATATAAGTAAAAAGTGGTACTCTCCACTTACTTATTCGCATCTTTAGGCATTCAGTTATAGAGGTTTTCAATAATTGAATACACATTGCAAATTTTGTGAAGGATTTAACACTCTAGTTTTTGGCGAAGGCATGTGGGAATCGAACCCACCCAGGACGCTCCTAACGTCCAACACTAGTTTTGAAGACTAGGGGGCACACCAGTCACCCAACTACCTCCATAATTATAATCGAATATCAGCGCTTCTAACTTTATCACACTTTTCCTTGGGTTTCAAGTGTTTTTTCGCGCTCCAATCCACGTTCATTTTACCAAATTTCCATTGACTTTTCAACCCATTTAGGAGATAATAAAAAAAAGAACCAAACATCATACATGGATATGAAATTTTTGTTAGTTTTTTATCAGTTTTATTTTGTTTCTTTTATTTTTTTGCAAAATGCCCCGCAACTTTTGCAAGGTAGCGTGTTAAAGCGTATTATTTATTTTATCTATAATTGATAGTCGCATATATACACTTGGAGACATATAAAACTCTAAAAAACTCATCTGTTTCATATGAAGTTTTCAGATGTTTCGGAGTTTAAAAGTAAATCTAGAAGAAAGAAGGGTTCTAACTATGAAATTAGAAGCAAAAATCAATGTTGACCGTTTCGAATCTGCACTCCAGGTAGTGGATGCTCACACAAGTGGAGAATTTTGTAGAGTAGTAATTGGTGGTTTCCCCGAGCCAGAAGGAAACACAATGATTGAAAAGAAACACTGGATGGAAGAAAATTACGATCACGTTCGTACTGCATTAATGTTCGAACCACGCGGACATCATGACATGTTCGGTGCTTTCATCTGCGAGCCAGTGAATAAAGAAGCCGACTTCGGTGTAATGTTCATGGACACAGGCGGATACCTTAACATGTGCGGCCACTGTACAATCGGTGCTGTAACAGTTATCCTGGAAGCCGGACTTAAGGAAATGGTGGAAGGTGAAAACGATGTTGTAATCGAAGCTCCGGCTGGTATCGTTCGCACAAAAGCATTTGTAAAAGACGGAAAAGTTGAAAGCGTTACATTGACAAACGTTCCTGCATTTGTTTACAAAGAAAACCAAGTTGTTACTGTTGATGGCAAAGAAATCAAATTCACAATCTCATTTGGTGGTTCATTCTTTGCATTGGTTGACACAACACAATTAGATATCGGCGAAATCAACGCTGAAACAGTACCTGCATACACTGCATTAGGCATGAAGATGATGGAAATCATTAACAGAGACATTGAAATCCAGCATCCATTACTTGACATTACATCAGTTGACCTCGTAGAATTCTACGGACCAACTCCAAATCCAGACAAGGCTGACCTTAGAAACGTAGTTATCTTTGGTGAAGCTCAGGCTGACCGTTCTCCATGTGGAACAGGAACAAGTGCTAAGCTTGCAACTCTTCATCACTGGGGAGAAATCCAAGTTGGTGAAAAATTCCGTTACGAAAGTTTCATCGGTTCTCTCTTCATTGGAGAAATTAAAGAAACAACTAAAGTTGCTGATTACGACGCCGTAGTTCCTATGATTACTGGCTCTTGCTACTTGACAGGATTCGGTACATACTTAATTGATGGCTTAGATCCATTAAAATATGGTTTCATTGTAGGTTAATCTATTTAGTAAAAAACAACAAAAACGACCACACAAATGTGGTCGTTTTTTTATGAGTTGTTTTTACCTCATCTAAATCTCTCCTAAAAAATTTTCTCCTACATCCAGTAAATATAATGAAACCATAATTTTCACCCTGTTTTCATTACTCATAATATCATACCCAAGAATCTCTTTTATAGCCTTTACTTTATATTTCAATGTGTTTTGATGATAAAACGTTGCATTGGCCGTCTGTGTAATACTACAATCATTTTGGAAAAACAATTTCAGAACCTCCATATAGTCTGTTCTGCGATTTTGATCATATTCCATCAAAGCCCCTAACGTATCCTGCACGAACTTCGGATACAACTTTTCCGGTTCCCTTGCATTGGACAATATCTGATAAACTCCTATATCATCGTAACAACATGGTGATTTGTATTGTAGCTTCTTTGCCAGCAAAAATGCTACGCGGGCATTTCGATAAGACCGATGAATTTCTCCAACGTTTTTTTCGCTCGTTCCTATTCCCACGCAAAGTCCATCGTATCTTTCACACAGTACATTCAGTCGCTCCTTTAAATAATAACACGTGCAATCCGCACATAGCAATAACGCAGCGTCCTTGTCTTCAAAGAAAACTCTCTGTCCCGTAAGATGGCAAACCTGTTTTTCTAACTCTTTCAATAAATTGCTATTTGCGCACCCCAAAACAACAACATTGTAGATCATATCCTTTAAAAACCCATTACGTTCAAAGGTAGATAAATATAAATCTTCATCTGCCGGATAAAAAATCGCATTCTTCACTGCTGCAATCAAATTCATTTCTTTTCGTTCATTTGATAAAAGTATTTCGGAAAACAAACGCATAATATTAAGATAGGACGTATTCCAGCTGGCCTGAAACAACGGAAACTCCAACGAATTACAATATTCTATTAACTCTGGAGAAAAACTCTTCCCTTCCTGCAAAGCAACAATAAGTCCTCCAGCATTTTCCTCTATTAAATGTTCAATAAATTTTTTTCGATACTCGTCATCTTCTCCGTCCAGAGTAGAATTAAACACCAGCTCATCACCATGAAGAAGACTTATAAAGTCGATATTTTCAACCATATGCACCCATTCAATCTTCTTATCAAAACAATCCGTTGTAAGAATACGAACTTCATGTTCCGGAATGATTTCTTGATATAAATCGCTTAATTTTACAGCCATAATTTTCTCCTTTCGGCAACCAAAAACTACGTTATAGAGATATTTTATAGACATTATAGCACAAAAATTGTACTTTAGGTACAATTTTATACAAAAACCATGTCACTTATAGACATACAAAACACACATTTTCTATGTTATACTTCTTATGGAAACCAAGGAAGTGTACACATTTAACCCCGATTTAGGGTTTCCAAACAAAACTCCAAAATATACAAAAAAACCAGGGCCCGAAACCTGGTTTTTTTGTTCACTTATTGTAATAAGCCTATATCTATTTCAAAACTCCAAAAACTCTAAATAATTATTTCCCCTTAAAGGCATCTCTAAGGAACGAGTATGATGTATAAAGCATTACTCCGCAGATGATATATGTAAGTGTATGAAGTGAGAACATATATTTCATCAACAAGAACGCAATCACAACACCTATACTACCAAAAATAGTAAGAGCAAGTGCTGCTTTTCTGTCGTACTTACCTTCCTTGATAAACTTAAATGCAGAAGCATCCATCAGGAAAGCACATGATCCCATCATAATAGGGAAAGCTGCGCCAATATTCATTCCAAGAATAGACACTAACGCGGTACATGGAATGTATAAACCAAATCCAACCATCATCAGCGCTCCAAGGAAGAAGTTTACAACAATACCGATAATTAATTTTACACCTTTTAATGCAAGTGCTGTTCCTACTAATCCGAACGGGCCAATTCCGGCATTTTTGCATGCCATGACAATTGCGAGACAAAACAGGGCACATCCTAGTGCAATTCGAACCATCTTAACATTCCATTTGCAGACAATACTTGCACCCACAAGAGCTCCTACAACTGCAGCAGCAATCATCAAGTAAAGCGTAAGAGGATCAATATCTACAAATGTAAAGAACAAAACAGCTTCTAATACAACAGGTATCGTGTGACCAATATTTAATGTGCCCGGCATTAAATGATCGGAACAAGAATTTGTAAACTTAAATCCAGCCTGTGTTGTAGCAAAGCAACCAATCCCCCATGTGTCGAAAAAGTCTGTCACCGCACCTATAATAGCAAGTGCACACCAGTGCTTTGTTCCCTTCAAATCCTCTTTGTGCGCAACCAAATCTTTAATAAATACTACTGCAAATACTACTGTAAATGCAATCAACAGGATACGTAAAATATCAATAGCATTCATATTTCTTTCCTCCGTAAAATAAATCTTATCCCGAAATACAAATACCCCGATTTCACTTTCCATTAACCCCTAGGTTCATTATATCAATCAACAAAAAGATTGTCCATATGTTCATTCAATCTTTTGCAAAGACCATCCCAGGAAATTTTTCTTATCTCCTCCTGCCTTGGTTTCTTTTGCTTTTTCACTTCCAGCAAAGCTTTAGCAAGCTTTTCCTCGAAAACAGGAAGCGCTTCTGGAATTGGCTCATCTGCATTCTGCATCTTTGGTGGCTCTACAAACACAACCCCATTATCCGGAATGTTCGCATTCAGCCAGTCCCTAATTCCCGGAAGGTCTGTACATACAACACGAAGTCCGCATGCCATGGCCTCTATAATTACAAGGGGCAGTCCTTCAAAAAAGGACGGTAATACAAACACATCGCTTTCATTCATCTTCTTGGCAAGTTCTGTCTGTGACAACTTTCCAAGAAATGTTACATCGCAAGGACATGCCTTTGCTAATCTTTGAATCTCCTTATATTCTTCTTCATTCCCATAACCACCAGCAAACAGAAGCTCCATTTGTTCTTCTGCATCTGGAATATAGGAAATAGATTTTATAAGACTCATAACACCTTTTTTCTCAGAGAGTTTTCCTGCAAATATGTAGCGTGTTTTTTTATTTTTCTTCTGTAACTCAGGGCAATCATAAAACACGTTGCTGTTATATCCTGTACCGATTACCTGTATCTTTTCTCTTTGACAACCATGAATACCTGAAATCATCTCTTTTTGTTCCTGATGCAATGCAAAAACTCGATCCAATTTACAGATATTCTTTTTTATATATTCCCTCTTCCAAGAATTCTTCTGAATCTGTCTCAAATCTGAGCCATGTGAAATTCCGCAAACCCTTACCTTCGGACACGATTCTCTAACAAGCGCTGTTAAATAATATAGATGGTGGCATAGAATTATATCTGGTTCAAACTCCTCTACTACTTCCTTTACTCTTTGACCAAATGTATTATGAAACTGTCTCGTCATTTCTTCTGTCATATCGCAATACCTTGTACTTTCATAAGGCATTTCATCTGACATGCCGCAAACGGGAAAGGAAAGTTCCTCTGTTTTATAGTAAACAGGATAAAAGCGAATGCCCTCAGGTAGGCAGACTACATCTTCTTTGGTCACACCGGCAATCACCGCCTGTGTGTGTCCTAGTTTTTCAAATCCTTTTACCAATTCTGTTAAGTAAACACCGCTTCCGGTGCTATCCGGCTTTTGTGCTGTAATGCTTAATATTCTCACTCCGTTTCCCTCCTTTTGCTAGATTTATTATAATAAAAAAGGACGTTCCCCGCAACGTCCTTTTCACTCATAAACTAGATTGGTAATTCAATATAAATGTCTTTTCCCTCTTTAATAGAAAGAACAAGTTTGCCATGTTTTACAACAGCACCTACACCTTGTACGCTTCCGCTTACTGTCGGTGCTTCAACCGGCGCTTCTTCTTGAGCTTCTTCTGCCGGTGCCGCATCTCCTGCAACCACCGCATCAATTACATCCTTTGTAACTGGGGTAAGAGAATCACAAGTCTTTGTAAGAGTTGCCCCAAGAATTTCTTTGATTGTCAAACAACCATCCAAATTCAAAAGTCCTGAATCCACTAATTCATCAAAGATCGCTGGATCTTCTAAGTTTTCCGGTCCGATTACGATACCTGCTTCTGCTCTACAACATAATACTGCAGGGTCATTAGCATGTTCTTTTGCTGTTTCAACAGTAATTGACATAAGTTCATCCTCCTAAAATTTTATTAGCCGAAAACAATATAACATCGTTACCTTTAGTCTAGCATTGGCATATCACAAAGACAAATCGATAAATATGATACATTCATTGTTTTTTTCTATAACATCTCGATAAACACCGCAACTCTATCACACCATGCACTCATGGATTTCTTCTTCTTTTAACCCCACTTTTTCAAGCACAGTCAAAAGTGTGTCTCTATCTGTTAGTTCTGCGCACCATGCAAGTCCACAGCCAGATGAGATTAGTCTCGGTACCGGAATCAGCCTTCCCGGCGCATTTTCTTCTTTACACGCTTTTTCCATTGCCATGGCATCTGCAGTCGTGTGAAAGGTTACAATAAGTTTTAATTCTTTCTTTCTCATGTCTATTGTTCCTCTGCCAATTCTTTGATCGCCGCAATTGCAGTTTCAATTTCTTCTTCTGTATTATAATGAGAGAAACTGAAGCGTACTGCGCCCTGTTCTACCGTCCCAAGAGCCTCATGCATCAATGGTGCGCAGTGTGCCCCTGGTCTTGTAGAAATCCCATATGTCATTAAAAGTTCATCACTTACTTCCGACGAATCGTAATCACCAATATTCAGTGTCACAACCGGACATCTCATTTCCGTGTCGAAATCCCCATAAACTTTGACTCCCGGAATATCCTTCACTCCATTGTAAAAATGCCACATAGTTTTAAGTTCTTTTTCACGGATATTGTCAATACCTTCTCGTTCCAAATACTCAATGGCAGCCCCAAGCCCTGCTATTCCATGTCCATTAAGAGTGCCTGCTTCCAATGCAGTAGGCATCTCCTGAGGATGTTTTCTACTATAAGTAAGAACACCGCTTCCACCACTTTTCAGAGGCTTTAGCTCCAAACCTTCACGCACATATAGGCCACCTGTCCCTTGTGGACCAAGTAAACTTTTGTGTCCTGTAAAACATAGTACGTCAATATTCATTTCCTTCACATGAATCGGATAAACTCCTGCCGTCTGGGAAGCATCCACCACCAACAAAACTCCCTTTTTCTTGGCAATTTCACCTACACGTTTCACATCAACATAGTTTCCGGTTAGATTAGACGCATTCGTACAAATGATTGCCTTTGTGTTGTCCTGTATCGCTTCTTCTAACTCCTCATAAGAAATGGTGCCTTTTGGATTACTCTTCACAATTGTAAGGGAAACACCTCTTTCTTCCATCTCATAAAGAGGGCGAAGAACAGAGTTGTGTTCCAACATGGTTGTAACCACGTGGTCCCCCGGCTCCAAAAGTCCTTTGATTGCTATGTTAAGACTTTCTGTAGAATTATTTGTAAAAACAATCTGTTTTGGGCTCTCCGCACCAAAGAAACGGGCAAGGGCTTCTCTTGTATTGTAAATCACTCTAGATGCGCTTAAGGAAGCGGAATGCGCACCCCGCCCCGCATTTCCCATTGAATTCATAGCTGAAGCAACAGCCTCTATGACTTCCTCCGGCTTTCGCATGGTTGTTGCTGCATTATCCATATAAATCATAATTCTCCCACCTTAACATCTGATTCTTTCTTTTTGTACATTTCTTTTACTACTTTTATAAAACGTTCTGACGGTCTAGACAGTTGCAGATTGCGATTATAAATCACATTGATGTCTCTTCTCATATCATCTGCTGAAAGCGGAATTGCAAGAAGACTTCCTTTAAGAATCTCTTCTTCCACCGCCAGTTTGGACATCACCGAGATACCCATGCCGCTACTTACTGCACGTTTGATTGCTTCCGTGCTTTCCATACTTGCAATCACATTAAGTCTAGTTGGATTGACACCAATTCTCCGCAGTTGCTTTTCTGCTTCTTTTCGTGTTCCCGAACCTGCTTCACGCATAATCAATGCTTCCTCTGCTACCCAGGTTGCATTGGCGTTTTTCTCTTTTAGTGCAAGATATTTTTCAGTATTAGGCGCTATTACCACCAATTCATCTTGATAAAATGGGATATATTTACAAAGTCGTTTATCTATCACTGTCCCTGTAAATCCAATATCTACCTCATTGTTTACAACCTGTTCTACCACTTTGGCACTATCTGATTCTAAAATCTCAAACTGTTGATTGGGATACTTTTCATTAAATCTTGCCAATATGCCCGGCAGCAAATACTGAGCCGGAATGGTAGATGCTGCAATCGTAAGACACTGCTGTGCCTTTTCCTCGCGCACTGCAAATGTATCTTCTATTTTTTTCTGCAAAACTGTCATCTGTTTTGCGTAATCGTACAAAATCTTCCCACTGTCTGACAAACGTACTTCCTTTGTATTTCTCACGAAAATCCTTGTGTTCAATTCCTTTTCCAAAGAAGAAATATGGGCACTAATCGTGGGCTGTGTTAAAAATAAATCTTTGGCAGCCTTGGAAAAACTCCCACTATCTGCAATTTGAACAAAGGCTTCCAATTGTTTTAAATTCATATGTATGCTACCCTTTCACTTTCTGTTCCGTTCTTTTTCGTTACCTTTATACTATCCATGTACTCTAAAATCGGTTTGGCACTCTTACGGCTGGTCCCCAAAAGATCTCGCACTTCCGCAATCGTAATCAGTGGATTTTCTTGTAAACGTACTATAATAACCTCTTTTGCCTTTTCAATAATCGTTTTTAATGTATAGATATCTTCTGCTATTTTCACCACGTATTCTTCATCCGTTAGAAGTAACAAAATATCCTCTACCACTTCTTTGTCTATACCATCGAAGGAAATCTCGGAAAAACGCACAAAATCAAACTGCGCTTTTCGAAATACATCTTCCACAGTTTTTCTCACCTTATCGTATACACTATCTCTTCTCACTTCAAACTCAGGAAGCTTCAAATACTCTTGATAGCGGCTTAATGCTTGTTCTTGTTCCAGTAAATCTACATAATTATCAAATACGTTAAGTTTTACTTTCTTCATATAGGTCATGTGCACTTCCGCTTTTTTCATCCCATAACGATATGGAAACTTTTCATGATGGTTACGAATTACTTTCGTAAGTTCTTGCCTTACTTGTTGCTCATGAACTGTATGCCAAACATAGGTATCTTTTTTCATAGGAAAGACTTTCACAATTCCCTGTTTTTCCAAAGATGCTACATCTTCGGTCACTTCTTCCAAGGAAAGCGCTGTCAATTTGGCCAGTTCATTTGCAGTAATCATTGTCTCTGCATGAGCTTTCACATGCATTTCTATCACATCTTCAGAGGAGCACGATTCTTTTTTCTTTAATTCCTCAATTGCCTCTGCATCAAATCTCTTTTTTCGCTTTGGATTTGGTTCTAAAACTACCCCTCCACCAATGGTTTCCATTGGTGAATAAAACCGAACCACAAATTTGTCGCCTCTTCTAAGCGCAATCTCTTCCTCCAAACGAAGCTGCACCAATCCTGTTTCGCCCGGTCCAATCTCCTCTTGATCCAGCAAAAATGCTCGGCATAGGATTTCACTGGTTCCGGTAAACAGATGAAGTCTGGACTGGTTTGTCAGCACACGCTTCGAAGACGATATGATATTCATACGCACATCCAAAAGTGTAGTGTTCTTCATGTTGTTAATCGGTGCCAAAACGCAGCCTCTTCGTAGCTCAGTTTTCTTAATGTTGGAAAGGTTAATTGCTACACGCTGACCTGCATAACATTTTTCCACATCCTGCCCATGTACCTGAATGCTTCGAATCTTACATTCTTTCCCCAACGGGTAAACCTGGAGAGTATCTTCTTTTGTGATTGTCCCTGCAAGAAGGGTTCCTGTAATAATCGTTCCAAATCCTGATAATGTAAACACACGGTCAATAGGCAGTCTCGGAATGGTGTTGACGTCCTTTTGCTCCACTTCTTCGGCCGTAAGCTTCTCAATTAATTCTACCAATTCTGGGATTCCCTGCCCTGTGGCCGCAGAAACCTTTGCAATTGGAGAACCTTCCAAGAATGTGCCCTCTAATTCCTCACGAATTTCTTCTTCCACAAGTTCCAACCATTCTTCGTCCACTAAGTCTACTTTATTGAGTACCAAAATACTTTTTTCAATTCCAAGTTGCCCCAAAATATCCATATGTTCCCGTGTCTGTGGCATAATCCCTTCGTCTGCTGCAACAACCAGCATTACAAGGTCCATTCCTACCACTCCGGCAACCATGTTGTTGATGAAGCGTTCATGTCCAGGCACGTCAATAATACCCACACGGTCTCCATTCTTCAAATCAAAATAAGTAAATCCAAGGTCAATTGTAATCCCTCGCCTTTGTTCCTCTTCCCATCGGTCTGTATTACGTCCCGTAAGGGCTTTGATTAGAGTCGTTTTCCCGTGGTCGATATGACCTGCTGTTCCAATAATAATATTTTTCATAAAAACCTCTAGTCGCAAATATTACATGTTTTTAATTGACGGAAATGTTCAAAATTCTGCACACCAATAGTTCTTGCATCCATAAGAATCTTATCATTTACCGTTCTTGGGATAATCGGCACTGGCAGATAACGCATACGCTCTTCCAACTCTGCGGTAGAAATCTTGTTTGGCTTTATGGTAACCGCCACACTCGGAATTCTTTCCAACGGAAGGGAACCACCGCCAATTTGGGATTCGCATTTTTCCATTCCAAGTTCCACATCTAAATCTAGGTTCTTTAAGAAGCGTTTTAATTTTCTTGCTTCTTTATCTACCTCTGCCAATGGTTTTGTGATCATCTGAAGTACCGGAAGATTTCTAATTGCACGTTCTTCTGATAAATATTCTTTCAAAACCACTTCCAAGGCTGCCGCTGTAAATTTATCGATGCGAAGTGCTCTTGTAAGAGGATTCTTCTTCATCTTGTCAATATATTTTCTCTTACCGATGATAATTCCGGCTTGCGGGCCTCCAAGCAGCTTGTCACCGCTAAAGGTAACCACATCCACTCCTGCGCGGACAGCATCCTGCACCGTAGGTTCATAGGTAATGCCATATTTACTAAGATCGATAAGAACACCACTTCCCAAATCTTCAATTACCGGAAGGTCGTGTTCTTTTGCCAATGGCACTAGTTCCTCATTGGTAACGTTTTCTGTAAAGCCTACAATGCGATAGTTGCTTGTATGGACTTTAAGAAGTGCTGCTGTGTTTTCATTAATGGCATCTTCATAATCCGAATAATGTGTCTTATTGGTCGTTCCAATCTCCACAAGTGTGGCGCCGCTTTGCTCCAGCACATCCGGAATGCGGAATTTTCCTCCGATTTCAATAAGTTCGCCACGAGATACCACCACTTCTCCGCCTTTACCTAAGGAGCTTAGAACAAGCATTACCGCAGCCGCATTGTTATTCACGGCCATGGCTGCTTCTGCGCCTGTAATCTTACACAGTAATTCTTCAAAATGAGAATATCTCTCCCCACGTTTTCCTGCTTCTAAGTTGTACTCTAAATTGGAATATCCTGTTGCAATTTCTGCGATATGCTGTATGTGTTCCATGCCGATTGGGGCACGTCCAAGATTTGTATGAAGAATAGTACCTGTTGCATTAATAATTTTCTTCATATTGGGCATAAGCATCTTTTCTGCACGCGCCAAAATAGATGCCGTCACATTTGTGATAGCATCTTTGGCTGCCTCTTCTGATTCGCAGGTACCGATAAACTTACGGAGCGCTTCTGTCTCGATGCGAATGGCATCTACCACAATCTCTCTTCCATACTTTTCAATACCTGCTTTGATTGCTTCCTGTTCCAAAAGCACATCTACCTTTGGAATACTACGATATAAAAGATTCTTGTCCATCTTCTGATTCTCCTAATATAAACGAATGTATTTTTCGCCTTTTTCTACTACTTTACCAACTATAGATACTTTGGTATCCATTTGCTTGTTCGCAAAATCTTCCATCATCTGTTCCACATATTCCGGTGCTACACTGACAAGCAGTCCACCTGACGTCTGTGGGTCATATAAAAGATCGATATAATGTTCTGCTACACCGGACATATCTACTAACTTTCCGGAATGTTCACGATTTCTATATGCTCCTGCCGGAACAAGTCCCATCTTTGCATAAGAAATTGCCTCCTCCATGTATGCAATTTCCTCTACCTTGATTTCAAATGTCACTTCACTGGCAGTTGCCATCTCACAGCAATGTCCCAGAAGTCCAAATCCTGTGATATCTGTGCATGCAGTTACCGGATAGTGTTCTACGACCTCTTTTGCTTTTTTATTGAGAGATGACATAACTGTAACCGCTTCCTGAATGGAACTCTCTGATGCCATCTGTGCTTTGATTGCGGTATTCACCACACCGCTTCCAATCTGTTTTGTCAAAATCAAAACATCTCCTGGCTTACATCCGTAATTCTTGAATATTTTATCCGGATGTACAAAACCCGATACGCAAAGTCCGTATTTCGGTTCATCGTCTTGAACGGAATGTCCTCCCACTAATACGGCACCTGCTTCTTTTACTTTATCGGCACCGCCTGCAAGGATTTCCCCTAAAATGGCAGGGTCCAAACAATTCGGAAAACCTACGATATTGAGTGCAACTTTCGGTTCTCCTCCCATGGCGTACACATCACTGAGTGAGTTTGCAGCCGCAATTTGTCCAAACATATATGGGTCGTCGACGATTGGTGTGAAGAAGTCAACAGTTTGAATCATTGCGATGTCGTCTGTCACTTTATAAATGGCCGCGTCATCTGATGTCTCAATTCCAACTATTAAATTGTCATCTTGAAATTTTGGCAACTTACCCAAAACTTGGGCAAGGGTCTCCGGACCTATCTTAGCGGCTCAACCTGCTGTCTTTGACATCTGCGTTAACTTTACATCTGTTTTCATCCTGTCTTTCTTCTCCTTTTTCATCGTTTTTTCACTGATTATGGCTTCATAATTTTATCTGCGTCAGCCATCTTTTCTACAATCGTGTACATATTGGTGACACTTCCCACCTGGAGTTTTTCCGATAATCCATAGTAATTCAGGCATGTCCCACATGTTAAGATTTCCACACCTTGTTCTTCCAAGTGTTTTAAATCTTCTAACGAAGCAGAGCCTTCCGCTGTCAGTGTAGCCCCACCATTGTAGAATAACATTGTCTTTGGAAGCTTGTCCAATTGGGTCACTGCAAAGATAAATCCTTTAATCAATACTTTTCCCAATTCGTCATTGCCAGTTCCCATGCGGTCTGAAGAAACCACAACTACTAGATTCTCTTCCTCACAACATGTACAAGCAGCACTCTCTCCAGTTACTTTAATCGTAATCTTGTACTCTTTGTCTGCAATCTTTTCAGATGTTACATTGGCGCCCATACCTTTTGCCATCTTTGTAACATTTGAAACTGCAATCTTATTGTCTACCAAGACTTCAATTGTGTCTGCTCCTTTTAGCTCCTGCATTGCCTTTTTTGTTTTTACCACTGGGATTGGGCATACATCCCCAATTGCGTTGACTTTTATCATATCTGTAACCTCTTTTCCTGATTTTGTGTCAACAACCTCGGCCTCTTCACTTATAGAAATATTCTATCATTTAACTTGATTTAGGTAAACCTCTTTTCAACAGATTTATGCTTTTTATAGACAATTTTTCGCAATTGGTGGTGTACTTTCCTGTTTGTAATTGTTATAATGAGATAATAATGCGAATAAGAAAGGAATTCATTATGTGGATTGCAGATGGTTGGAAGGATTACGAAGTAATCGACACTTCAAACGGTGAAAAATTAGAACGCTGGGGCGACTACCTTTTGGTACGTCCGGACCCTCAGGTTATATGGAATACAAAAAAGAATCATAAAGGTTGGAGAAATATGAATGGTCACTACCACCGCAGTAAAAAAGGCGGCGGGGAATGGGAGTTCTTCGACCTGCCACAGCAATGGCAGATTCATTATAAAAGTTTGACC
>JAZQBW010000097.1:0-80375 GCA_045545895.1 Faecalimonas sp. | reverse complement strand
GTTATATACCGGCTCTCTTTGGGAAGAAGTGAGACACATGAAGATTGTGGAATATCTGGACGTTCTTGTGGATGGGGAATTTATGGTTGAACAAAAAGATGTGAATCTTCACTGGGTAGGAAGTGCAAATCAACGCGTTATAGATGTGCAGCGTTCCCTGGTAGAGGAAACAGTAGTGTCCCATGAGGATGGATGCGAATAAGAGATCTTAAGAACAAGCGAAGAAAGAGAGAAAGATATGGAAACAATTCAGATTAAATATCATTCAGAGGAAATAGAAAAACTGACTTATATTGATGGGAAATCCGATTGGATTGATCTTCGAGCAGCAGAAGAAGTGGAATTTAAGGCGGGAGATTTTAAATTAATTAATCTCGGTGTATCGATGAAACTTCCAGAAGGGTATGAAGCGCATATCGCACCTAGAAGCTCTACCTTTAAAAATTATGGGTTATTACAAGTGAATTCTGTAGGTGTTGTAGATAATTCTTATTCGTCAGATAAGGATATATGGAGAATGCCGGTATGGGCAACGAGAGATACAGTTGTGCATGTGAATGACCGCATTTGCCAGTTCCGAATTGTGAAGAATCAACCTCAAATTGAGTTTGCAGAAGTGGAACATTTGGACGGAGTTGAACGAGGCGGTTTTGGCTCCACAGGAATTAAATAGAATAAAACTTCTTGAATATGCTTTGCTAGGGTGTTATAATCCTAGCAAAGCATATTTTCTTTTGCAAAGTATCTTGCTTTGCATTCTAGTGGGAACTTCTCATCATTTATCAAATTCGAAAATTCATGCTTTTAATTTCACACTGAGACAATTAAATAAAGATAATGATTGAATAAGGCTTTACACCGAAAAAATAAGTCCTTATAATATAAGTAGTATATTTTTTAAGGATGGTGAAAAGGATGTGTGATATAATGACAGATAAAGAGTTAATTACAGTTACTATTGACCGTTATACGGATTTACAACGGATAAAAAAAGCAAATGGAGAACATTCTAATCCTGAACTGGAGTATCAAATTAAAGTTACGGTTGCAAAATTAGCGTCTATGGGTGTGTCAATTGAGGACATCACTCTCTAATTAAAACTTGTATTGAAATCTATAAAATATACCAAAAGATAAAAGTGAAAGTATGAAAGGTGTAAAGTCTTATTGAGTCATTATAATTGAAGCAAAAGAGTATTATGAAGCATAAAACCTCCGGTTTTGGTAATTCTAATCAGTAGAATACCAATCGGAGGTTTTTTATGAACAATTACGGAAAAGTGTTTGATTCACTGAAAGCAAATGTAGATTTTATTCGTACGATTTTGCCTATTCAGGAGAGTTTTGACCTGCTTCAGCGGGATATTATTATAGGGGAGCGTCCAAGTACATTCTTCTTCATAGATGGTTTCACAAAAGACGATACCATGCAAAAACTTATGACCTCTTTCTTTGCAATTAAGAAAGAAGATATGCCTAGTACGGCAACTGGATTTTCCAAGATGGCAGTGTCTTATGTGGAAGTGGATGTGATTACGGATTTTGATGCTGTCATTCGAAATATCCTGTCGGGAGTAACCTGCCTTTTTGTGGAAGGATATGAGGCTTGTATTGCAATTGACTGCCGGACCTACCCGGCACGAAGTGTAGATGAGCCAGAAAAAGACAAGTCTCTTCGAGGCTCCAGAGATGGTTTTGTGGAAACGGTTGTATTTAATACAGCGCTTATTCGTAGAAGGATTCGAGACCCACATCTGGTCATGCAAATGTTCGATGTAGGGAAAAGTTCACGTACAGATGTAACGGTCTGCTACATGACTGATAGGGTCGACCAGCAACTACTAAAGAATGTCACGGAAAAAATCCAGGCAATTGACTGTGATGCGCTTCGCATGAATCAACAGAGTTTGGCGGAAGCGTTGTTTAAAAGAAAATGGTTTAATCCATTTCCTAAGTTTAAATATACGGAGAGACCGGATACGGCAGCAGCCTGTCTCTTAGAAGGAAAGATTGTGATTTTAGTTGATACGTCTCCTTCTGCATTGATTTTGCCGACTTCTATCTTCGATATTATAGAGGAAGCAAATGACTACTATTTCCCTACACTTACCAATGTGTATTTGAAAATAGCAAGAGCATTGATTACCATAGGGACTGTGTTCTTGACACCGCTATTTTTACTCTTTATGCAAAATATTGAGTGGTTGCCGAGAGTATTTCAGTTTGTGGCGCTAAAGGATACGGTGAATATTCCGTTGATTTATCAATTGCTGATACTGGAACTGGCGATAGATGGTTTAAGGCTTGCCGCAATGAACACGCCGAGTATGCTAAGTACACCATTAAGTGTAATCGCGGGTATTGTATTAGGGGAATTTGCGGTGACGTCGGGCTGGTTTAACAGTGAAGTAATGCTTTATATGTCCTTCGTTGCGGTAGCAAATTATACTCAGCCGAACTTTGAACTTGGATATGCACTGAAGTTTATGAGATTATTATTGTTAATTCTGACAGCTATATTTAATTGGGTGGGATTTGCGATTGGTACGATTATTATTGTATGTTCCATTGTCTTTAATAAGACGGTGTCTGGAAGAAATTATTTAAACGTGAAATTAAAATAAGAAAGAGCTTTTTTGAAAAATAAAAAAGATTGCGCAAGTTGTGTCTGCGCAATCTTTTTAAAATCTTATACTGTAATCCAGCCCATACCCTCAGCAACTGAGAATACAAGAATTGCAAGAATGAAAATTGGTGCAACCCATTTAATCATGACTGTAAACAATTTTTCGCTCTTGAATGTGCCGTCTGTTACTTTTACTTCGTCGGCAACTGTTTTTGGTTTTACAACAAAACCAATTAATACACAGGTGAAGAATGCTACGATTGGCATAATCACACTGTTACTTACAAAGTCAAACAGGTCTAAGAATGTAAGACCGTTTAAGAATGTAATGTGTCCCCATATGTTGAATCCTAATGAAGAAGGGATTCCCATGAGTAACGAGAATACTGTAACGGCGATGCATGAGACTTTTCTGTTCCATTTTGTCTTATCCATTACAATAGAAACCACTGTTTCCATCAATGAGATAGAAGACGTAAGTGCGGCGAAGAATACTAATAAGAAGAATGCAACTCCAATAACAGTACCCATAATTCCCGGCATCTCTTTAAATACCTTAGGAAGGATTACAAACATAAGAGTTGGTCCTTTCTTAAGACCTTCAGTAGAACCGCCATAGAACATGTAAGCTGCAGGTACAATCATAAGACCTGCAAGGAAAGCGATTGCTGTATCGAAGATTTCAATCTGACGAACAGAGCTTTCCAGGTTGTTGTCTTTCTTCATGTAAGAACCATATGTAACCATGATACCCATCGCTAATGACATAGAGTAGAACAATTGTCCCATAGCAGCAAGGATTGTGGTTGGTGAAAAGTCTTTGAAATTAGGTTTCAAATAGTACACAACACCTTCCATAGCACCTGGTCTTGTAATAACATAGATTGCAACTCCTACAGTTAAAATGGCAAGAATCGGCATCATAAACTTACTTACTTTTTCTACACCCTTTTCAACACCGAATAATACGATGACAGAAGTAAGAGCGATGAATAAGAAGAACCAGCCTAAAGGCTCAACAGGCGATCCGATGAATCCGGTAAAATACGAGTCATCAGCAGCAGCGTGTGCACCGCCTGAAATGAATGTTACAAAATACTTGATTACCCATCCACCGATTACACTATAGTATGGAAGGATGATAATTGGTACAAGTGAAGTAAGCACTCCCAAGAATCCAAAACGCTTGTCTAATGCTTTGAATGCGCCGATGGCACTTAAGCCTGTTTTACGTCCAATTGCAATCTCTGCAACCATCAATGCAAAACCAAAAGTTACAGCAAGAATCAAATATACTAATAAGAATGTTCCACCGCCATGCTGTGCAGCGAGATAAGGGAATCTCCAAATATTTCCAAGACCTACAGCTGAACCTGCAGCGGCAAGTACGAATCCAATCTTACTAGTAAAATTACTACGTTGATCCATTTTATAAATTCCTCCTCAATATTTAATTGTGATTTGACGCTTTAACACAATAAAACGTCATGAGTAATTATGCCATATTATAGGTATAAAGGCAAGAAAAATTTACAAAAAAATGTGTTGACATGAGTAATTGTGTGTGATATTATAACTGAGGCAAAAGAAAGTAGAGTTCCACTCTCACCCTAGCACAAGCACGTGACTAGTGGTTGAATATTGAAGCATCATTATAGAAACGAATATAGTTTTGGTGTGCTGAGATTGGGTGGATAGTGAAAGCTATTCATTTTTTTTGCGCAAAGGAACAAGTAGAGTAAGTATTATTTTTATGGAGGTGCACGACCATTAGCGAATTAATGATTAACGAGCAAATCAGAGACAAAGAAGTCCGTGTGATCGGAGAAAACGGCGATCAATTAGGTATCATGTCAGCAAGAGAAGCATTAAAGCTTGCAGAAGAGGCTGAGCTGGACTTAGTGAAGATTGCGCCAACTGCAAAGCCACCTGTTTGTAAGATTATCGATTATGGTAAATACAGATATGAGATGGCGAGAAAAGAAAAGGAAGCAAAGAAAAAGCAAAAAACAGTTGACGTGAAGGAAGTGCGTCTTTCACCAAACATTGATACAAACGACTTGAACACAAAGGTAAACAGTGCCAAGAAGTTTATTCAAAAAGGTGATAAAGTAAAAGTTACTTTACGTTTTCGAGGAAGAGAGATGGCTCACATGGCCACAAGTAAGCATATCTTAGATGATTTCGCAGATATGATGAAAGATGTGGCATCTATTGAAAAGCCGGCAAAACTCGAAGGCAGAAGCATTAGCATGGTTTTAACTGAAAAACGTTAAAAAATATCAAGCATATCAAGGAGGAAAATATCATGCCAAAATTAAAAACAAATAGAGCAGCTGCAAAGCGCTTCAAAAAAACAGCAACAGGTTTACTTAAAAGAAATAAAGCTTACAAGAGCCATATCTTAACTAAGAAATCTACAAAGAGAAAAAGAAATCTTAGACAAGCAACTATTACAGATGCTACTAATGTAAAGAACATGAAGAAAGTATTACCATACTTATAAGATTTGGACAATATTTGAAGGAGGATTAGAAGGACATGGCAAGAATTAAAGGCGGAATGAACGCTAGAAAAAAACACAATAGAACTTTAAAGCTCGCTAAAGGTTATAGAGGAGCTAGATCAAAACAATACAGAGTTGCAAAACAATCAGTAATGAGAGCTTTAGCAACAGCATACGCTGGTAGAAAAGAACGCAAACGTCAAATGCGTCAATTATGGATCGCTCGTATCAATGCAGCAGCAAGAATGAACGGTTTATCATACAGCAGATTAATGCACGGTTTAAAATTAGCCGGAGTTGAAATCAACAGAAAGATCTTAGCTGATATGGCAGTAAATGATGCACAAGGATTTGCAACATTAGCTGAATTGGCAAAGAGCAAATTGGCTTAAAATGAAGTAGTTGCTATTCAGCCATACAGCTCGAAGACGTTGTGCGTCTTCTCGCTGTGGCTAAACGCCTTATGACCAATATATGTGCTTGATTCTTACATGCAAGCATGACGTATCAGCACATATTGGTCGCATGGCTGAATAGAAAAATCAAAAAAGTGTTGACAAATAAATAGAGCATAGATATAATAGCAAATGTGCTTGAAAAAAGTCAAAAATAACGGGGTGTGGCTCAGCTTGGCTAGAGCGCCTGGTTTGGGACCAGGAGGTCGCAGGTTCGAATCCTGTCACCCCGACTGACGGATTTGTCCGTTATGCAGGAGTGTCGGAACTGGCAGACGAGCAAGACTAAGGATCTTGTAAGCAATGCGCTTGTGTGGGTTCAAGTCCCATCTCCTGCATTTAAAAGTTGGAGGCCTTTTTTATAGGGTTTTCGGCTTTTTTATTTGACAGGAATTTCATACGGCCCATTGGTCAAGCGGTCAAGACGTCGCCCTCTCACGGCGGAATCAGGGGTTCGATTCCCCTATGGGTCATTTTTGAAAAGATGCCTGGAATATTTGATTCCTGGTATCTTTTTTTGCGTGAATTAGTAGTATTTTCCACTGAGATATAATATAATTGTAACTATTCAGAGCTAACTGTTGCTTTGTATTTATTTAAAAAATCTGTGTCAAAGATTAGGAGGAATAACTATGACAATCCGTGAACAATTAGAATTGCGTGAATTGGACTATTTGAGTCCGTATGCAACTCATAGTAGGGATTCGCTTGGGAGAAAAAATCCGGAAGAAGAGTGTGACTTAAGACCGGTTTTTCAGCGGGACCGCGATAGAATTTTACATAGCAAATCCTTTCGAAGACTGAAGCAAAAAACACAGGTGTTTTTACTTCCAAAGGGAGATCATTATCGAACGCGACTGACTCATACATTGGAAGTGTCACAGAATGCGCGAACCATTGCGAAAGCATTACGTCTTAATGAGGACTTGGTGGAGGCTATCAGTCTTGGACATGATTTGGGGCATACGCCATTTGGACATGCAGGAGAAAGAGCCTTAGATGAAATCTGTCCTTTCGGATTCCGACATAATGAGCAAAGCGTTCGAGTGGTAGAGTATATCGAAAAAGATGGAAGAGGGCTGAACCTTACAAAAGAGGTAATCGACGGTATTCTTACTCATCAAACAGCCAGTGAACCAATGACATTGGAGGGACAGATTGTAAGATTATCTGACAAGATTGCTTATGTGAATCATGATGTGGATGATGCCATTCGAGGAGGAATACTCTCTGAACTGGATTTGCCTCCAAAATATAGAAAAGTATTAGGAAATTCTACAAAAGAGCGTCTTAATACCATTACACATGATGTAATTATAAACAGTATGGATCAGCCAAAGATTCAAATGTCAGAAGAAGTGGAGGAGGCCATGCAAGGACTCCGTAAGTTCATGTTTGAAAATGTATATCGAAATCCGGTAGCTAAGCGAGAAGAGAGCAAAGCTATAGAAATGGTAAAGAGACTATATAATTACTATTTGGAACATACGGAGCTTGTTCCGGAAGAGTTTATGCGTCTGTGCGTGATAAATGGAGATTCCAAAGAACAGATTATCTGTGATTATATTGCAGGAATGACGGATAATTATGCAGTAAAAACATTCCAAGAAATTTTTATACCGGAATCTTGGAATATTTAAAGGAAATCAGAAAGTTTTGTCGAATATATATAGGAGGCAAGATAAATTTTGAAAGGAAGGGGAATATGTACTTTTCAGAAGATTTAGTAGAGGAAATTCGATTGAAAAACGATATTGTGGATGTGATTTCCGGATATGTTAAGTTACAAAAAAAGGGTAGCTCCTATTTTGGGCTATGTCCATTTCATAATGAAAAGTCACCGTCCTTTTCTGTAAGCAGATCAAAACAGATGTATTATTGTTTTGGCTGTGGCGCAGGAGGGAATGTATTTACCTTCATTATGGAGTATGAGAATTATACCTTTGTAGAAGCACTCCGATTACTTGCAGAGAGGGCAGGAGTGGAGCTGCCGGAGGTTGAGTATTCCAAAGAAGCCAAGGAGAAGGCAGATTTAAGGTCTACATTATTGGAGATTAACAAACTGGCAGCCAAATACTTCTATGCTCAGTTAAAGTCTCAGCAAGGCAGCGTTGCTCATTCCTATTTAACGAAGCGAGGCCTGTCAGAAGAGACTATAACAGCCTTTGGATTAGGCTATTCCAATAAGTACAGTGATGACTTGTACCGATATCTGAAGACGAAAGGATATCAGGATACCATTCTTGCCAAGGCGGGACTTATCAGTATGGATGAGAAAAACGGGGTTTATGATAAGTTTTGGAACCGGGTGATGTTCCCGATTATGGATGTGAACAACCGAGTGATTGGATTTGGTGGACGAGTGATGGGAGATGCCAAACCAAAGTACCTCAACTCACCGGAAACGGAAGTGTTTGATAAGAGTAGAAATCTATATGGACTGAATCGGGCACGTACGTCCAGAAAGAGTTATTTCCTTATTTGTGAAGGTTACATGGATGTGATTGCTCTTCATCAGGCAGGATTCACTAATGCAATTGCATCTCTTGGAACTGCACTTACAACAGGACATGCTTCGCTGATTAAGCGTTATGTGAATGAAGTGTTTCTTACCTATGACAGTGATGAGGCAGGGACGAAAGCAGCCCTTCGAGCCATACCAATCTTGCGGGAAGCCGGAATTTCTGCAAAGATTATTCGCATGGAGCCATATAAGGACCCAGATGAATTTATTAAGAACTTGGGGGCAGAAGCTTTCGAAGAACGGATTCAAAAGGCCAGAAATGGTTTTATGTTTTCCCTAGAGGTGCTGGAGAGAGACTTTGACATGAACTCTCCGGAAGGAAAAACTGCGTTTTTTAACGAAGCAGCAAAGCGACTGAATGAGTTTGAGGAAGAGATTGAGCGTAATAATTATATAGAGGCAGTTGCGGAAAAGTATAAAGTTGGATATGAGAATCTCCGAAAATTGGTTGCCAAGGTTGCAATTAACACAGGACTTGCAAAACCGGCTGAAAAACCAAGACAGACGATTGATAAGGCACGCGGAAAAGAGGATGGTAATCTTAAGTCCCAAAAGATTCTGCTTACATGGTTGATTGAGAATGAAAAAGTATTTGCTCAAATTAAAAAATATATTACACCTATGGATTTTACAAAAGATCTGTATCGGACTGTGGCAGAGATTTTGTATGAGCAGTACGAAGCAGGTGAACTGAATCCAGCCAAGGTGATGAATCAGTTTACGGACGAAGAGGAGCACCGAGAGGTTGCATCCCTGTTTCATACTAAGATTCAAAGTCTTCATACAAAAGAGGAGCAGGAAAAAGCATTGAAGGAGACCATAATCCGTGTCAAGAACTATAGCGTGGATACGGCTACAAAGATGCTGGAACCAACGGATATTGTGGGCTTACAAAGACTGATGGAAGCGAAAAGGTCCTTGCAGGACTTACAGAAATTGCATATTTCCATTGATTAAGGATAAAATAAAAACAAGTTATGAGAGGATGGATACTACATGGAAGAACAAGCTATGAAATTTGAGGAAAAATTGAAAGCGCTGGTTGCACTCGGCAAAAAGAAGAAAAATGTACTCGAGATCCAGGAAATCAATGATGTTTTCTCAGATATGGAGCTGGGAGCAGAACAAATGGAAAAGGTTTTTGAGTACTTAGAAGCACAGAATGTGGACGTGCTTCGAATTACCGGCGGAGAAGTGGATGACGATGTGACAGATGATGTTGAGATTTTATTGACAGACGAAGATGAAGTGGATGTTGAAAAAATTGATTTGTCTGTGCCAGACGGTATCAGTATTGAAGACCCGGTTCGTATGTACTTAAAAGAAATTGGAAAGGTACCTCTATTAAGTGCAGATGAAGAAGTAGAATTGGCAAGACGTATGGCAGAGGGAGATGAGGATGCCAAGAAAAGACTGGCAGAGGCCAACCTGCGACTTGTAGTAAGTATTGCAAAGCGTTATGTAGGACGAGGCATGTTATTCCTTGATTTGATTCAGGAAGGAAATCTTGGACTTATCAAGGCTGTGGAAAAGTTTGATTACCAAAAAGGGTTCAAATTCAGTACTTACGCAACATGGTGGATTCGTCAGGCTATCACAAGAGCCATAGCAGACCAGGCAAGAACCATTCGTATTCCGGTTCATATGGTAGAAACAATCAATAAATTGATTCGTGTTTCAAGACAGTTATTGCAAGAATTGGGACGTGAGCCTTCACCGGAAGAGATTGCAGAAGAGTTGGACATGCCTGTGGAACGTGTACGTGAAATCTTAAAGATTTCTCAAGAACCGGTTTCTTTGGAAACACCGATTGGAGAGGAAGAGGATAGCCATTTGGGAGACTTTATTCAAGATGATAACGTACCTGTACCGGCGGAAGCAGCAGCACAGACATTGTTAAAAGAGCAGTTGGATGAGGTGTTGGATACTTTGACAGAGAGAGAGCAAAAAGTGCTCCGTCTCCGCTTTGGTATGAATGATGGACGAGCTAGAACCTTAGAAGAGGTAGGAAAAGAATTTGATGTAACACGTGAGCGTATTCGTCAGATTGAAGCCAAGGCTCTTCGTAAACTCCGTCACCCTAGCAGAAGCCGTAAACTTCGGGATTATTTGGATTAAGGTGAATTATGGAATTATCAAAACGTTTACAGGCCGTTTCAGATTTGTTGAGCCAGGGATTGGTCGTCGCAGATGTGGGTACCGACCACGGGTATATTCCTATTTATCTGGTTCAGACAGGTAAAACTGAGAAGGCATTTGCCATGGATGTGAATGAGGGACCTTTGCTTCGTGCAAAGTCGCACATTGCAGAACAAGGCTTGTCTGAAAAGGTTGAAGTGAGACTATCCGATGGTGTGAGAGCATTGTCACCTGGTGAATGTGACAGTGTTGTCATTGCAGGTATGGGCGGAGCGTTGGCAATTAAGATTATGGAAGAAGGGGAAATGGTTTTTCGTAATTTGAAGGAATTTGTGCTTCAGCCACAATCGGAGTTAGCCAAAGTGCGTCAATATTTATATGAACAAAATTATTGCGTGATTGCAGAAGACATGGTGCTGGAGGAGGGGAAGTTTTACCCAATGATGAAGGTGATAAATGGGAACTCTCCTGCATATAGTGTGGAGGAACTGCGCTATGGGAAAAGATTGTTAGAGCAAAAGCATCCAGTGTTACTTATGTACTTGGAAAAAGAAGTACAGACAAAGGAAAGTATTTTACAGAATTTAAAATCAGAATCAGGGGAACATATCCATAAACGGATTAAGGAGCTTGAGGAAGAAATTTTATATGCGAAGAAGGCACTGGAAGTCTATTGATAGAGAGGGAAACTTATGCTTTGTAGAGAAATTATGGATGTAATAGAACGTACATATCCAAAGCATGCAGCCTTGGAATGGGATAACGTGGGCCTTTTAGTTGGCCGCGCAGAGAAGGAAGTAAAGAGGATTTATGTGGCATTGGATGCCACGGATGAAGTCATAGATGCTGCCATCAAAAAGGGAGTAGATATGCTGATTACTCATCATCCTCTTATTTTCTCACCACTAAAGAGAATTACAGATGAAGAATTTATTGGAAATCGTGTTGTAAAACTATTACAGCACGATATTTCCTATTATGCCATGCATACGAATTACGATGTGCTTGGTATGGCAGAGTTATCCGGTAAAATCTTAGGACTGCATGAGGATGATGTATTTGAAGTGACTGATGTGGAAGCACATGTGGGCATTGGACGCGTTGGAACTTTGGGTTGTGACATGACCTTGGAGGAATGCTGCAAGCTTGTGAAAGATGCTTTCAACTTGGAAGCAGTGACCTTGTTTGGCGATAAGAGTGCAATTGTAAGAAGAGTAGCCATTTCACCGGGTTCAGGTAAGAAGATGACAGGCATTGCCATAGAAAAAGGGGCACAGGTCCTAATTACCGGAGATATTGACCATCATGAAGGAATTGATGCGGTGTCTCAGGGTCTGGCAGTAATTGATGCAGGTCATTACGGATTGGAGCACATTTTTATTGATGATATTGCAAAGTATTTGCAAAACAACTTAAAGGAAGTTGTGGTAGAAAGGGCTGAGATTGCTCATCCATTTCAAATCATTTAAGAATCTGAAAAGGAGTGGCAGTATGGAAATGTTGAAATATCGTGTACAAGTGAAAGATGATATACGTGAATATGAGGAAGGAACTTCCTTCGAGACCATTGCTAAAGATTTTCAAGAGAAATATGAACACAGGATTGTACTTGGAAGTGAGAACCACAGATTGTTTGAACTTCACAAGAAACTGAAAAAAGATTGTAATCTGACCTTTATTACAACCGGTGATTCTGTTGGAAATAAGACCTATAAAAGAAGCATTTGTCTCATGATGGTGAAGGCTATTCATGATGTATGTGGACATGACAAGTCGTGTAAGGTGCGTATCGATTTTTCTCTGAGCAAGGGGTACTACTGTACTGTTGGAGGAAATGTAACTGTGAATCAGGAATTTCTGGATGCAGTAAAGAACAGAATGCTCCAAATGGTAAAAGATAGGATGCCAATCAAGAAAAGGACCATTCATACAGAGGATGCCATTGCCTTATTCCATAAACATGGAATGCACGATAAAGAAAGATTATTCAGATACCGTCGTGTATCTAAGGTAAATGTTTATAGCATGAATGAATTCGAAGATTACTATTATGGTTATATGGTGCCGGATGCCTCTTATCTTGCGTACTTTGACTTGTATTTGTATGATGAAGGCTTTGTAATACAGATGCCGGAGGCAGAAGCTCCAACTGTTGTTCCACCATTTCAACCACATAAGAAATTATTCCATGTACTGAACGAGTCAACAAAATGGGGTGATATGCTTGGCATCCAGACGGTTGCAGATTTGAATGATGAGATCACAAAAGGAAACATTCAGGAAACCATTTTGGTACAGGAGGCCTTGCAGGAAAAGAAGATTGCAGAAATTGCACAGATGATTACAGAGCGCCCAAATGTAAAATTTATTTTAATTGCAGGTCCATCTTCATCCGGAAAGACTACCTTTTCACATCGCTTATCTGTTCAACTTCGTGCCAACGGAATGATTCCACATCCAATTGCAGTGGACAATTATTTTGTAAATCGAGAAGATACACCAAAGGATGCAGATGGCAAGTATAATTATGAATGTCTGGAAGCCATTGATGTGAAGCAGTTTAACCAGGATATGACAGACCTTTTGTCAGGTAAAGAAGTTTCGCTTCCGATATTTAACTTTAAAACCGGAAGACGTGAATATAACGGTACTACCAAGAAACTTGGGGAACATGATGTACTGGTAATTGAAGGGATTCATTGTTTGAATGATGCCCTCACATATCAATTGTCAAAAGAGAACAAGTTTAAAATCTATATAAGTGCACTGACACAACTCAATATCGATGAGCATAATCGGATACCGACTACCGATGGACGTTTGATCCGTCGAATGGTACGAGATGCCAGAACCAGAGGTACCAGTGCTAAACAGACAATTGCTATGTGGCCGTCGGTTCGTCGTGGGGAAGAAGAAAATATATTCCCGTATCAGGAAGAAGCAGATGTGATGTTCAATTCGGCGCTGATTTACGAATTGGCTGTATTAAAGCAGTATGCAGAACCTGTGCTCTTTGGAATTGAAAAAGATTGTGAGGAATATGTAGAAGCGAAAAGGCTTTTGAAATTTTTGGATTATTTTGTTGGAATTGGAAGCGAACATGTGCCAACCAATTCCTTGTTGAAGGAATTCATTGGTGGTGGGTGTTTTCATATTTAGATCCATGATTTGAAAAAACTTGTAGATAATAGCAAAACTAGGAGAAGAAATTTATGGAATACAGAATACCACATTATTTTAATGAGTTTAGATGTGTGGCAGCAGAATGCGAAGATACATGTTGCGCCGGTTGGGCAATCATGATTGATGAAGATACATTAGAAAAATATAAAAATTTCAAAGGTCCATTCGGAAATCGCTTGCGAAATTCCATTGATTGGAAAGAGGGATGTTTTTTGCAGTATGATAAGCGTTGTGCCTTTTTAAACGAAGATAACCTTTGCGACCTACATATGGAAGCAGGGGAACACATGCTTTGTAATACTTGCAGAGATTATCCGAGACATAAAGAGGAGTACGAAGGATTGAGGGAAGGTTCCCTTTCGTTATCTTGTATTGAAGCGGCCAAGATTATATTGGGATGCAGTGAGCCGGTTCAGTTTATTACCTTTGAGGATGAGGAAGAAGATGAAGAATTCGAAGACTATGATTATCTTCTTTTTACGAAACTTATGGATGCTCGTGAGAAAATCATTCAGATGCTTCAAAATCGTGATGTAGATATTATGATTCGTATTGCGGCAGTTCTAGATTTGGCACAGAAAATACAGGATGACTACGATACAGAACAATTTCTTGAAATGGACGGGTTCATAGAGCAGTTTGGAAACATGGAGCAATTGCTCGAGTTTCAAAAGGAAACAAGAGAACATCGAATTGGAGCAAATGAATACTGCAGTGCTATGCGCAAGATTTTCCGCATATTTCAGAAATTAGAGATTCTAAAACCAGATTGGCCGGAATATGTAAAGAAAGCAGAGTTTACACTTTATGGAGAGGGGCAACGATCTTATGAGGAAATGAGACAAAATTTCCACAAGAATATAGGGCTGAAAAGTCCAAATTATGATACCTGGTCCTGTTATTTGGAACAGTTGATGGTATATTTTGTGTTTACCTATTTCTGTGGAGCAGTGTATGACGGAGAGATTGTAAACAAAATGAAAACGGCTGTGATTTCTACTTTGCTCATACAAGAATTGGCAATTGCTAAGTGGAAGGAAAATGGAGAAAAACTAGATTTTTATGGTTTTGTAGATATTGCCCATCGTGTATCCAGAGAACTGGAACACTCAGACCTGAATTTGAACAGATTGGAAAAAATATGTGAAAAGACGCCAATTCTTCAATCAGAGTCCCTGGAAGGTGTTTTGTTAGTTGGATAATTTTTGGTAAAACATGATAGTAATATTTACAACCAAATGGGGCCGCGATATAATGTACGTAAGTGAGATCTGAACGGAAAGAGAGGAAGAGCTTTATGAAGAAAGATGATGTAAAGTATGGCGTATATGTCCAGACTTTAAGAGAAGAGCTGGTTCCTGCTATGGGGTGTACAGAGCCTATTGCACTAGCCTATGCGGCGGCTAAGGCAAGAGAAGTGCTTGGGTGTATGCCGGATCGTGTGTTAATTGGAGCAAGTGGAAGTATCATTAAGAATGTAAAGAGCGTGATTGTTCCAAATACAGACCATCTAAAGGGAATTCCGGCAGCAGCGACAGCCGGTATTATTGCAGGAAAAGCGGAGAAAAAGTTAGAATGTATTGCAGTGGTTTCCAAAGAAGAGATTGGAAAGATGCGAGAGTTCCTGGAAAGAGTTCCAATAACGGTGGAACATGTGGATACGGGAGTCACCTTTGAGATCGTAGTAACAGTTTATAGTGGTGAGTCCTATGCAAAGGTTCGAATTGTAAATTATCACACCAACATTGTTTTGATTGAGAAGGACGGAGAAGTATTACATAATGTTGAGGTAGAAGGGGAAGATGAATCGGGACATACAGACCGTTCCCTTTTGAATATTGAGGATATTGTGGATTTTGCAAACACAGTGGATTTGGATGACATCAGAGAGATTATTACTAGACAGATTGAATATAACACAGCAATTTCAGAAGAAGGACTCCGTGGAGACTATGGTGCAAATATAGGTAGAGTGCTGTTAGAAACCTATGGGGATAACATTCTTGTGAGAGCAAAGGCAAAAGCCGCAGCAGGCTCCGACGCTAGAATGAATGGATGTGAACTTCCGGTAATCATCAATTCGGGAAGTGGGAATCAAGGGATGACGACTTCCCTTCCGGTAATTGAATACGCAAAAGAAATTGGTGCAAGTGAAGAGAAACTGCTTCGTGCATTAACCCTTTCTAATCTTGTTACCATTCATCAAAAGACATACATTGGTCGTCTATCTGCATTCTGTGGTGCAGTCAGTGCAGGAGCAGGAGCAGGAGCAGGTATTGCATATCTGCTTGACGGAAGTTATGATGTGATTAAGCATACAATTGTAAATGCGCTGGGCAATGTATCCGGTATTGTATGCGATGGTGCGAAAGCATCTTGTGCTGCTAAGATTGCATCGGCTGTAGAAGCTGGTATTTTAGGATATCATATGTACAAGAACGGCCAGCAATTTTATAGAGATGACGGTATCGTTGGAGCAGGCGTGGAAGCCACTATTCAAAACGTTGGCCGTCTGGGTAAACTGGGCATGAAACATACAAATGATGAAATCATTAAAATCATGGTCGGTGAATAAAATAAAAAGTAAATGATTTTGTGTATGATTGAGGCACAAAAAGGAATGCCGACTGAAAGTCGGCAGAGAGGAGAAATAACTTTATGAAAAAATTATTATCAAGTTTACCAGCGAAACTTTTAATCGGTATCATTATTGGTATCATCGTTGGACTTATAGCACCAAAAGGATTTATGGTCGTACTTGTACCAATCAAGAACATTTTAAGTCAGATAATTAACTTTATTGTACCACTGATTGTAATTGGATTCATTGCTCCATCTATTACAAAATTAGGAAACAATGCTACAAGAATGCTTGGAGTTGCTATCGTATTAGCATATGTATCTTCCGTATTAGCAGCACTCCTTTCTATGGGTGCAGGATATGCAATCATTCCTAATTTGTCATTTGGCGATCCAACAGACTTAAAAGCATTGCCGGCTGATGTATTTGGACTTACAATTCCACAAATTATGCCAGTAATGAGTGCCTTGGCATTCTCAGTACTCATCGGTCTTGCAGCAGTTTGGACAAAAGCGAAGACAATTACAGTTATTTTAGAAGAATTCCAAAAAATCGTTTTAGATCTTGTTAAGAAAATTGTTATCCCGATTCTTCCAGTATTCATCGCATGTACATTTGCATGCTTGGCATACGAAGGAACCATTACAAAACAATTACCAATTTTCTTAATTGCTGTAGTAATTGTTATGGTAGGACACTACATTTGGTTAGCGGTACTTTACATCTCAGCTGGTATTTATTCGGGAAAGAGCTTCAAGGAAGTGTTAAAACACTACGGACCAGCTTACATCACAGCTGTTGGTACAATGTCATCAGCTGCCACATTATCAGTAGCTCTTAGTTGCGCAAAGAAATCAAAAGTTCTTCGTGATGACATGGTTGACTTTGGTATTCCATTGTTTGCGAACATTCACCTTTGTGGTTCTGTCTTAACAGAAGTATTCTTCGTTATGATTGTGTCACAAGTGCTTTACGGAAAATTACCGGGAATTGGAACTATGATTCTGTTCTGTGCACTTCTTGCAATCTTCGCTATCGGAGCTCCTGGTGTTCCAGGTGGTACTGTAATGGCTTCTTTGGGTCTTATTACAGGTGTTCTCGGATTTGATGGTGCAGGTACCGCTTTAATGCTTGCTATCTTCGCTATTCAAGACAGCTTTGGTACTGCATGTAACGTAACAGGTGATGGTGCGTTAACATTGTTCTTAACAGGATATGCAGAAAAACACAATATTGAAAAACAAAATATTTCTATTGATTTGTAGAATGAATTATCGAAAATAAACTCAATCATATATCAACGATAATTTACTTGAAAATCAAATAAGTGAAAAGAGGCTACGTGAGTGGCCTCTTTTTATTGCCATTTGAACGGATTTTTGCTATACTTTTAAAAGATTAATCGTGAGGGAGACCATACTATGAAATGGAATAAATTCAGACTAAAGACCACAACAGAAAGTGAAGATATTGTGAGCAGTATGCTCATGGACCTTGGAATTCAAGGAATCGAGATTGAAGATAAGGTTCCACTATCTCAGCTTGACAAGCAGCAGATGTTCGTAGACATTCTGCCGGAAATCGCAGCAGATGATGGAATTGCATATATTAGTTTCTATTTGGAAGAAGAGGAAGATAAAGACGCCATTCTTGCAAATGTGAAAGCAGAATTAGACGAGATGGGTACTTATTTAAATGTAGGGGAATGCACCATTGAAGAATCCCAGACGGAAGATGTGGATTGGGTAAATAATTGGAAGCAATATTTTCACCAATTCTATGTGGACGATGTGTTAATCATTCCATCCTGGGAAGAGGTGAAACCGGAGGATGAAGATAAGATGATTATCCATATTGATCCGGGTACCGCATTTGGTACAGGGATGCATGAGACTACACAGCTTTGCATTCGTCAGATTCGTAAGTTTGTAACACCTGAGACCACCATTTTGGACGTGGGTTGCGGCAGTGGAATCTTAGGTATGCTGGCATTAAAATTTGGAGCGAAATACTCTGTGGGGACCGATTTGGATCCGTGTGCAATTGATGCTACCCATGAAAATATGGAAGTGAATGGAATTACCAAAGACCAATATGAAGTGATGATTGGTAATATTATTGACGATAAAGAGATTCAGGATAAAGTAGGATATGAAAAATATGATATCGTAGCTGCAAACATTTTGGCAGACGTGTTGGTGCCATTAACACCGGTGATTGTAAATCAGATGAAAAAGGGCGGCATTTATATTACCAGTGGTATTATTAATGATAAAGAAGAGACAGTAGTAAATGCAGTAAAGATGGCAGGCCTGGAAGTACTTGAGGTAACTTATCAGGGAGAATGGGTTTCTGTGACTGCAAGGAAAAATTAGGAGAAAGAGATGTATCATTTTTTTGTAACACCAGAGCAGGTAAAAGGCGAACATATCTATATTGAAGGTTCTGATGTGAATCATATTAAAAATGTGCTTCGCATGAAAGTCGGCGAGGAGCTGGAAATCAGTGATGGGGACAATAAAAAATATTTATGCGAGATTGCGTCTATAACTTCTGAAGAAGTATGTGTGATGATTCAAGAAGAACGTAGTGTGGATACAGAACTTCTTTCCAAAATTTATTTGTTTCAAGGGCTTCCAAAAAGTGATAAGATGGAGTTAATTGTGCAGAAAGCAGTGGAGCTTGGAGCTTACGAGATTATTCCCGTTGCAACAAAAAGAGCAGTTGTAAAGCTGGACGAGAAAAAAGCGTCGAAAAAAGTGGAAAGATGGAACAGTATTGCAGAAAGCGGTGCAAAACAGTCAGGAAGAAACCTGATTCCAAAAGTGACAGATGTGATGTCTTGGAAAGAAGCAATAGAGTATGCCAAAGCTTTGGATATTGTTCTTATTCCCTATGAATTGGCAGAAGGCATGCAGGAGACTCGGGATATCATAGCGCAGATTCAGCCAGGACAATCTATTGGCATTTTCATTGGACCGGAGGGGGGATTTGAAACTGCAGAGGTAGAATCTGCTATGGAATATGGAGCCAAGCCGATTACTCTGGGAAAACGAATCTTGCGGACAGAGACAGCAGGCCTTACGACTTTGTCGATTTTGATGTATCATTTGGAAAGCTAATCACATAATTTATATCATAAGAAAGTGTTGTTAGGAGAATATCATGGAAGTATATTTGGACAATTCAGCTACGACGAAATGCTATGAAAGCGTAAAGAATATTGTTGGAAAAGCCATGTGTGAAGATTATGGTAATCCATCATCCATGCATAAAAAGGGTGTGGATGCCGAAAGGTATGTAAAAGAATCCAAAGAAACTTTGGCAAAACTACTAAAAGTCCAGGAAAAGGAACTTTATTTCACATCAGGTGGGACAGAAAGTGACAATCTTGCACTGATTGGTTGTGCAAGGGCGAACAAACGTGCCGGAAAGCATTTGATTACATCGTCGATTGAACATCCGGCCATTTTAAATACCATGCATTATCTGGAGCAGGAAGAAGGATTTCGAGTAACCTATCTTCCGGTAGATAAGGATGGAAGAATCCGCCTGAATGCCCTAAAAGAGGCACTTTGCGAGGATACCATATTGGTGTCCATCATGTATGTGAATAACGAAGTGGGTTCCGTGCAACCCATAGAAGAGGCAGCACAGATTGTCAAGAATTACAATAAGAATATTTTGTTTCATGTGGACGCGGTGCAAGGGTTTGGAAAGTATCGTATCTATCCGAAACGGATTGGTGTAGACCTGATGTCCATTAGTGGACACAAGATTCACGGACCAAAGGGAACAGGAGTTTTATATGTAAATGAAAAGGTGAAAATAAAGCCAATCGTGTTTGGTGGTGAGCAGCAGAAAAATGTTCGCTCTGGCACAGAAAATGTTCCTGGGATCGCAGGGATTGGTTTGGCTGCAAAAGAGATTTATACAAAGTTAGAAGAAAAAGTGGCAATCATGCGCCAATTAAAAGAGTATTTCATTGAAGGGGTATTAAGGATTGAGAATACCACCATTCATGGACGTGTGGACGAAGCAAGTGCCCCTCACATTATCAGTGTAGGGTTTGCGGGAATTCGAAGTGAAGTTTTACTTCATACATTGGAGGAAAAGGGGATTTATGTGTCGGCTGGTTCAGCCTGTGCATCTAATCACCCGGCCATCAGCGGAGTTTTAAAGGGGATTGGAGCAAGCGTAGAATACCTGGATGCTACACTTCGTTTTAGTTTGTCAGAATTTACAACAAAGGAAGAGATTGATTACACATTAGAAACATTATACAATTGTGTACCAATGCTTCGAAAATATACAAGACATTAATAGAGAGGATAATAAACAAATGATGTTTCAAGCATTTTTAATTAAGTATGGCGAGATAGGAATTAAGGGAAAGAACCGATATCTATTTGAGGATGCACTGATGCAACAAATCAGATATGCCCTGCAGGCAGTAGAAGGAGCGTTTCACGTTCATCGTTCACAAGGACGAATTTACGTGGAATGTGAAGGGTATTATGATTACGAGGAAACGATAGAAGCATTAAAGAGAGTGTTTGGTATTGTGGGAATCTGTCCGGTAATTCATGTGGAGGACCAAGGATTTGAACAACTGAAAAAAGATGTTGTGGACTACATGGATAAGATGTATCCGGATAAGAACACCACCTTTAAGGTGGAAGCTAGACGTGGTAAGAAAAGCTACCCGAAGAATTCCATGGAAATCAATTGTGATTTGGGAGAGGCAATCTTGGATGCCTTTCCGGAAATTCGGGTAGATGTTCATAAACCAGCTATCAAATTGAATGTGGAAGTTCGTGATTTAATCTATATTTATTCAGAAATCATACCGGGACCGGGTGGTATGCCGGTTGGAACCAACGGGAAAGCTATGCTTCTTTTGTCAGGTGGAATAGACAGCCCGGTAGCTGGCTATATGATCTCAAAACGAGGAGTGGCATTGGAAGCAACTTATTTTCATGCCCCACCGTACACGAGTGAGCGTGCGAAGCAAAAAGTAGTAGATTTGGCAAAGTTGGTTTCTAAATATTCCGGACCAATTAAATTAAATGTGGTGAATTTTACAGATATTCAATTATACATTTATGAAAAGTGTCCTCATGATGAACTTACAATTATTATGAGAAGATACATGATGCGTATTGCAGAACACTTTGCAAAGGAAAGTGGATGTCTTGGACTTATTACAGGAGAAAGTATTGGACAAGTAGCCAGCCAGACTATGCAAAGTCTTGCAGCCACCAATGATGTATGTACGATTCCGGTATATCGTCCGGTGATTGGATTTGACAAACAGGAAATCGTGGAAATTGCAGAGAAGATTGATACCTTTGAAACTTCTATTTTACCATTTGAAGATTGTTGTACTATCTTTGTTGCAAAACATCCGGTGACCAAGCCGAATATCAATGTAATTAGAAAATCAGAAGAAAAACTGGCAGAAAAGATTGATGAGCTTATGGAAGAAGCGATTCAAAGTGTAGAAACCATTGTAGTGAAACCATAGGAAAAAAGGAAAAGCTTCAAAAATTACACTAAGTATTGAGCAAGCGCATCCATAACGGCATCAACGCTTGCATCATCAGCGTGGATATTTAATGTAATAGGTTTAGACAAGTCTAAACTAAAAATTCCCATAATAGATTTGGCGTCAATCACGTATCTTCCGGATATAAGATCAAAGTCAAAATCAAACGTGTTGATAGCATTCACAAATGATTTCACTTTATCAATTGAGTTTAAAGAAATCTCTACAGTTTTCATTGATATACCCTCCTTACAGTTTTGGTTATTTATTAGATATCTTATGATGTATGGTGGTAAAAGTCAAGGGGCAAATTATTGATAAAACTACAAAAATATGAGAGAAAGGATCGACAATAGGATGAAAGTTGCACTGCACAATTTAGGTTGTAAGGTAAATGCATATGAAACCGATGCCATGCAGGAACTGCTGGAAAAGAACGGATATGAGATTGTACCTTTTAAAGAAGGGGCAGACGTCTATATAATTAACACCTGTACCGTTACCAATATGGCCGATAGAAAATCACGTCAGATGCTTCACCGTGCCAAGAAGATGAATCCGGAAGCGATTGTTGTTGCGGCAGGCTGTTATGTGCAGGCACAGGAGCAGTCTGGGGAAGTAGATGAGTGCATTGATGTAGTAATTGGCAACAACAAAAAGAAAGATTTGATTGAGATTCTAGAGCAATATCAGGAAAAACGCCAAGGTGTAAAAAAAGCAGTCATTGATATTAATCATACAAAAGAATATGAAGAGATGCATCTTAGCAAGACGGCTGAACATACGAGAGCCTATATCAAAGTGCAGGATGGGTGCAATCAGTTTTGTACCTATTGTATCATTCCTTTCGCAAGAGGAAGGGTTAGAAGCCGTGCGAAAGAAGATGTCATTCAGGAAGTGAAGGATTTGGCAGCAAATGGGTATCAGGAGGTGGTGCTCACAGGGATTCACCTAAGTTCCTATGGTGTGGATTTGGATGGAGAAGACCTGCTGTCCTTGATTTTGGCAGTTCACCAGATAGAGGGAATTAGCAGAATACGCTTGGGGTCTTTGGAACCAAGAATTATAACAGAGGAATTTGTAAAAACCATTTCCGGATTGGAAAAAATATGTCCTCATTTTCACCTTTCCATGCAAAGCGGATGTGATGAAACTCTTCGAAGAATGAATCGAAGATATACCTCAGAAGAGTATTATGAGAAATGTCAATTGCTTCGCAAATATTTTGAACATCCTGCCCTCACTACCGATGTGATTGTGGGATTTCCAGGGGAAACAGAAGAGGAATTTGCCAAGTCCAAAGCTTTTGTGGATAAAGTGAATTTTTATGAAACACATGTTTTTAAGTATTCAAAGCGTGCCGGCACAAAAGCAGCTGTTATGGAGAATCAGGTTTCGGAGCAGATTAAGACAGTAAGAAGCAATGAACTGCTGGAATTAGATAAGGTAAAAAGAGAGGCATACGAAGAAAATTGGTTGGGAAAAACCGTAGAGGTACTGATGGAAGAGCGTATTCAGATGGATGGGAAAGTCTATCAGGTGGGGCATACCAAGGAATATGTGAAAGTTGCCGTAGAGTCTGAGATAAACCTACAAAACAAGTTGATTTCGGTATCTCTTCCGATGGGGTATGAAAATACCAAAAAAGGGGACTTCCTTCTGGGAGTGCTTGCCTAGAGTGATTTCTAAACTCCTTGGTGTTTGGAAATTTTGGATTGAATTTCCTATGGAATTATATTAGAATAAAAATGATAAAATAGCAAAGGACGTGAGCAGATGAACAAATTAAGTAACACACAATTTTTTCAAGTAGAAAACGGGACACAAATTCAGACAAAAGATATTCTTGAAATTGTGTATCAGGCTCTGCGGGAAAAGGGGTACAACCCTGTGAATCAAATTGTTGGCTATATTATGTCAGGTGATCCGACTTATATCACAAGTCATAATGGAGCTAGAAAATTAATTTCGAAGATAGAACGCGATGAATTAGTAGAAGAGATGTTAAAATCGTATATTAAGCATCATTCTTGGGAATAAATGATATGAGAATAATGGGATTAGACTATGGCTCTAAGACAGTAGGAGTGGCCATCAGCGACGCACTCTGTATTACAGCTCAGGGAATTGAGACAATTCAAAGAAAAGAAGAGAATAAGTTACGAAAGACACTTGCTCGTATCGAAGAACTTGTAAAAGAGTACGAAGTGGACAGGATTGTGCTTGGCTTTCCGAAGAACATGAACAACACCATAGGTGAACGTGCGGAGAAATCTTTGGAGCTAAAAGAAATGCTGGAAAGACGCACAGGGCTTCCTGTGATTATGTGGGATGAACGTTTGACCACAGTAGAAGCCGAGAGAACACTGATTGAAAGTCGTGTAAGAAGGGAAAATCGCAAAAAATATATTGATCAGATTGCGGCAGTTTTTATCTTACAGGGATATTTGGATTCCCTTAGCATGAGGCAGGATTAAGACACAAGGAGTTTATATGGAAAAGATTAAGTTTACATTTGAAGAAACAAATGAAGAAGTAGAATTTTTCGTACTGGAACAAACAAAAGTAAATGGAAATTCTTATATTTTAGTGACTGATTCAGAAGAAGAAGAGGCGGAGTGCCTTATTTTAAAAGATACAAGTGCAGCAGGGGAGAAGGAGAGTCTATACGAAATTGTAGAAGACGAAGTGGAACTTTCTGCTGTATTGACAGTATTTGAAGAACTATTAGAGGATATTGATATTGAAATGTAAAGCAGAGTGCTCGGAATATTTGCTCTGCTTGAAAAACATATGGAGGTGTAACATTGATTAAAAATAAAAATGCAAAATTGAAGATTATTCCAATCGGTGGTCTGGAACAGATTGGAATGAATATTACTGCCTTTGAATACGAAGACAGTATTATTGTGGTGGATTGTGGATTGGCTTTTCCAGAGGATGATATGTTGGGGATTGACCTGGTAATTCCTGATGTAACATATTTAAAGGATCATGTAGAAAAAGTAAAAGGGTTTGTAATTACCCACGGACATGAAGACCATATTGGTGCATTGTCTTATGTGCTAAAGGATATTAATGTGCCTGTTTATGCAACAAAGCTCACTATGGGAATCATTGAAAATAAACTAAAAGAGCACAATATGCTTCGAGGAACCAGAAGAAAGGTAGTCACTTATGGACAATCCATTAATCTGGGTCAATTCCGAATTGAATTTATTAAAACGAATCACAGTATTCAGGATGCAGCGGCTCTTGCCATTTATTCACCGGTGGGAACGGTTGTGCATACAGGAGATTTTAAGGTGGACTATACGCCGGTATTTGGGGACTCTATCGATTTGCAACGTTTTGCGGAGATTGGAAAAAAAGGTGTTCTTGTTATGATGTCAGACAGTACCAATGCTGAGCGTCCTGGATTTACGATGTCAGAACGAACAGTAGGTATGACTTTTGACCATTTGTTCGCAGAACATCGTGACCGGAGAATTATTATTGCTACATTTGCATCCAACGTTGACCGTGTACAACAGATTATTAACTCCGCTTACAAATATGGCAGAAAAGTAGTTGTGGAAGGCCGAAGCATGGTAAATATTATTTCAACGGCTTCAGAACTGGGTTACTTAAATGTTCCGGCCAATACTTTGATTGAAATAGACCAGCTTCATAACTATCCGGATGAGAAGACAGTTCTTATCACAACAGGAAGTCAAGGAGAATCTATGGCTGCACTTTCTCGTATGGCTGCAGATATTCATAAAAAAGTAACGATTAAACCGAAAGATGTTGTTATCTTTAGTTCCAGTCCGATTCCGGGAAATGAAAAAGCAGTTTCCCGTGTGATTAATGAACTTTCTGAAAAAGGGGCAAACGTAATCTTCCAGGATGCTCATGTTTCAGGACATGCCTGTCAGGAAGAATTAAAGTTGATTTATACACTGTTGAAACCAAAGTTTGCAATTCCGGTACATGGTGAGTACCGTCATCTGAAGGCAAATGCAGCAATTGCTGAGTCCCTTGGTGTGCCAAAGGAAAATATCTTTATTATGCATTCGGGAGATGTGTTAGCAGTAGACCAAGACAGCGCAGAGGTTGTGGACAAAGTACAGACAGGTGCTATTTTGGTAGATGGTCTTGGTGTTGGTGACGTTGGAAATATTGTTCTTCGAGATCGCCAGCATTTGGCGGAAGATGGTATTTTGATTGTGGTTCTTACATTAGAAAAGAGAACCAATCAATTGCTTGCAGGTCCGGATATTGTATCCAGGGGATTTGTGTATGTGAGAGAGTCAGAGGGCCTTATGGAGGAAGCAAGGCAAGTGCTATATGAAGCATTGGAGAAGTGCCTTGCCAATCGTAACGCGGATTGGAGCAGAATCAAATTAGTAATCCGTGACACCATGAGTGATTTCTTGTGGAAACGTACAAAGAGAAAACCGATGATTCTTCCAATTATTATGGATGTATAAAAGTTTGAAAAGACGGGGAATTTTTCTCCGTCTTTGTATATCAGATGTAAGTCTTGAAGAGAAAGGGATAACCATGATTGTAGATGAACGTATGGTAACATTTATTCGCTCGCTTGAGACAGAAAATAGTGAGATACTGGAGCAGATTGAAAAAGAAGCATTGGATACATATGTGCCAATTATCCGAAAAGAGATGCAGAGCTTTTTGAAAGTGTTATTGGCCATTAAGAAACCAAAGCGAATATTGGAAGTGGGAACTGCCGTTGGGTTCTCTGCAATTTTAATGAGTGAGTACGCTCCAAAGGATTGTCATATTACCACAATTGAAAAGTATGAAAAACGGATTCCCATTGCTCACGAGAATTTTAGACGGGCCGGAAAAGAGGATCAAATCACATTGTTAGAAGGAGATGCGTTGGAGATATTAAAAAGTCTTGACGGCAGTTATGATTTTGTTTTTATGGATGCAGCAAAGGGACAGTATATCTACTACATGCCAGAGGTTGTGCGTTTGCTTGAAACAGATGGTGTGTTTGTGACAGATAACGTGCTACAGGATGGGGATATTATCGAATCTCGTTTTGCTGTGGAACGACGTAATCGTACCATTCACAGTAGAATGCGAGAATATTTATACGAATTGAAACATCACAAATTATTAGAAACATCCATCATTCCATTAGGGGATGGTGTTGCACTTAGTACAAAGGTGAGAGAGGAATAAGAAATGGCAAGACATCCGGAACTATTAATTCCAGCAAGCAGCTTGGAAGTATTAAAAGTGGCAGTAATCTTTGGTGCAGATGCAGTATATATTGGAGGAGAGGCCTTTGGCTTGCGGGCAAAGGCAAAGAATTTTTCCATGGACGAGATGCGAGAAGGGATTGCATTTGCTCATGAACATGACGTAAAAGTATATGTAACAGCCAATATATTGGCACATAATAAAGATTTAGATGGTGTTAGAGCCTATTTCGAAGAGTTGAAAGAGATCAAACCAGATGGGCTTATCATTGCAGATCCGGCTATTTTCGAAATCGCAGGAGAAGTATGTCCTGAGATTGAAAGGCATATTAGTACCCAGGCAAATAACACAAACTACGGCACATATAATTTCTGGCATAAATTGGGTGCGACCCGCGTGGTAACAGCACGGGAATTGTCGCTGGAAGAAATTAAAGAAATCAGAGCCAATATCCCTGAAGATTTGGAAATTGAAACATTTATACATGGTGCAATGTGTATCTCTTATTCGGGACGTTGTCTCCTTAGCAATTATCTTGTGGGAAGAGATGCTAATCAGGGTGCATGCACCCATCCGTGCCGATGGAAGTATTCCATTGTAGAGGAAACCAGACCGGGAGAGTATATGCCTGTTTTTGAAAATGAAAGAGGTACTTATATTTTTAATTCCAAGGACTTATGTATGATTGAACATATTCCGGAAATTTTAGAGGCAGGAGTGGATAGCCTTAAGATTGAAGGACGTATGAAAACGGCCCTTTATGTTGCAACAGTTGCAAGAACTTACCGAAAGGCCATTGATGATTTCCAGGAAGATCCGGAACTTTATCGCAAGAATATGCCGTGGTATCTGGAGCAGATTTCAAATTGCACCTATAGACAGTTTACCACAGGGTTCTTCTTTGGTAAGCCGGATGAAACGAGCCAGATTTATGATAGCAATACCTATGTAAAAGAATACACTTATTTGGGAATCATAGGTGAGGAAAAAGATGGTGCATATCGAATTGAGCAAAGGAATAAATTCTCAGTTGGTGAAACCATTGAGGTGATGAAGCCAAATGGGGATAATATCGAAGTTACCGTGAAGCGTATTATGACAGAGGACGGAGTAGAGCAGGAAAGCGCACCACATCCAAAACAGGTGTTATACGTGGATTTGGGTATCAAAGTAGATGAATATGATATATTAAGACGTCAAGAATAAAAAGAAGCTGTGGGAATTTCAAAAATGTTCCCGCAGCTTTTCTATTGCACTTTTTTCAATTCGTGAAACATAAGAGCGGGAAATACCAAGCTGGCTTGCAATTTCACGCTGGGTGTATTCTTCTTGGTTGTAAAGACCGTATCGCATTTTTAAGACTAGTCGTTCTCTAGGTGAAAGAACAGCCTCTAATTTTTCATAAAGGGTTCTGATATCGTCTTTTAATGCGATTTGTGTGTGTGCATCATCATCTTCCGTTTCAATAATATCATACAATTGGATTTCATTGCCTTCCCGGTCAGTACCAATTGGCTCGTAGAGGGAAACTTCTTTGGAAGTTTTTTTCTTGCTTCGAAGCATCATCAAAATTTCATTCTCAATACATCTGGCAGCGTAAGTACCAAGCCGGTTATTTTTTTGGGGATTGAAGGTTACAATAGCTTTGATTAAGCCGATTGTTCCGATGGAAATCAAATCCTCCATGTCCTCGTCCAGATGCTGGTATTTTTTGATTACATGAGCAACAAGGCGGAGGTTTCTTTCAATCAAAATGTGTTTCGCCTCAAGGTCACCCTCAATATATCTTTGCATATAATATTGTTCTTCTTCAGCAGAGAGGGGTGGTGGAAATGTTTTCAAGAAAAGCACCTCTTAGCGGATTTAATATCATTGTATGTGGGGACTAAGAAGTTTGTGCTTTTCCAAATTTAAATATTGACAATTACTATAAAATGTGAAAAAATGAATTCACTAACTTTTCGGGGGATATCTTCTTCCGTATAGTATCAGGCAATTCGCCAAAGATTCAAGTTACAACAATTTTATAGAGAAAGGAGAGTGTACTTATTTGGTTAGTACAGTTTTATCTGCAACACTGAGAGGACTTTGTGTAGAGTTCATTCAAGTGGAAGCAGATACCAGTAACGGACTTCCGGTATTCCATATGGTGGGATATTTATCTTCGGAAGTAAAAGAGGCGGGGGAGAGAGTTCGGACTGCCATACGTAATTCGGGAATTATGTTGCCCGCAAAAAAAATCGTGATTAATTTATCACCGGCAAACATGCGAAAAAAAGGTAGTATGTTTGATCTGCCAATTGCAGTTGCAATTCTGACATCCATAGGTGAGGTGGAATTGGCACAAGCAGAGTCTGTTTTAATGGTTGGGGAACTAAGCCTGGATGGAGGAGTGAAAAGTGTACCAGGAGTTCTTCCCATTGTGATGGAGGCAAAAAAAAGAGGTTGTGAAATGTGCATTGTGCCAAAAGAGAATCAAAAGGAAGGAGCGTTGGTAGAAGGGATTACCGTTGTGGGAGTGGAAACGCTGACAGAGGTTTGTCAGATTCTAAAGACGGGATGCAAAAGACAACAACATAGTACAGAAGAAAGATGGGAGACACAAGTTTGGAAAAGTGAACTGGATTACAGCGATGTTCGTGGACAGCAGGCTGCGAAGCGTGCGGCAGAGATTGCAGTGGCGGGAAATCATAACATGCTTATGATTGGGCCACCGGGAGCAGGGAAAAGTATGATAGCGAAGCGTATTCCTACGATATTACCACAACTTACCAAAGAAGAAAGCATGGAATTGACCATGATTTATAGTATTATCGGAGAACTAAATCAGCATGCACCGTTAATAAGACAGCGACCATTTCGTGAAGTGCATCAAGCAGTCACTAAAACAGCCTTAGTGGGTGGAGGTGTCATTCCTAAGCCAGGTGAAATAAGTCTGGCGCATAAGGGGGTATTGTTTTTAGATGAGATAGCAGAATTTCAAAAACCAGTTTTGGAACTTTTGCGTCAGCCTATGGAAGACCATCAGATTAAAATCATAAGGGAGCGCGGGGAGTATCTTTTCCCGGCAGATTTTCTGCTTGTGGCAGCCATGAACCCTTGCCCATGTGGAAACTATCCAGATTTGAATAAGTGCATGTGTAGTTCAACCCAGATTCGTAACTATCTGGGACATATCAGCCAGCCACTGTTGGATCGGATAGATATCTGTGTGGAAGTGGAAAAAGTACATTTTAAGGACTTACAAGGAGGAAAGAAAGAGGAAACTTCAGAAGAAATTCGAAAAAGGGTATGTGCTGCACGGGAAGTTCAAAAAGAGCGGTATCAGGGTACGGGAATCTTAACAAATGCACAACTGCGAGGAAAAGAAGTGGAACGCTTTTGTCCTTTGGGAGCAAAAGAAAATCAAATGATGCAACAAGCATTTGAACGAATGAATCTGACTGCAAGAGTGTATTATAAAATACTTACGGTTGCCAGGACCATAGCAGATTTGGAAGGGGAAGAGCATATCCAGCTAACTCATCTGGGAGAAGCTTTAAGTTTTAGGGCCATGGATAAAAAGTATTGGGAACGAGGTGAAGTATGAAATACGAATATTGGTTTGCAAATATCCAGGGAATTAGTTGTAAAAAGAAGCAATACATACGTGCAAAGGTTAGGAGTGCGCAGGAGTTATATTATATAGAAGAAACAGAATTAAAAAAATTGGAAATAGAAGAAGATTGCTGTCATAAAATTCTACAAAGTGTGAAACAATGGAAATTGGAGCAGGAATATGAAAAACTGCAAAAACAACAAGTACATTTTTTGACTATAAGAGATGCAGACTATCCTCAAAAGCTAAAAAACATTTCTTCACCGCCATATGCTATCTATGTAAAAGGGAAACTACCAAAGGAGCAAGTGTTGTCTGTGGCAATTGTTGGTGCAAGGCAGTGTAGTAGTTACGGGGAAACAATGGCCATGGAATATGCAAAGTGTATTGCAGATGCAGGACTTCAAATTATCAGCGGAATGGCAAGAGGAATTGACGGAATCAGCCAGAGAACAGCGCTCTCTCAAGGAGGAGAAACCTTCGGAGTATTGGGGTGCGGAGTTGATATCTGTTATCCAAAGGAGCATTTGATGCTTTATAGAGAACTAGAAAAGAATGGTGGACTGATTTCAGAACAGCCCTTGGGAATGCAACCCCTTCCTCAATTTTTTCCTGCCAGGAATCGAATTATCAGTGGACTTGCGGATGTGGTGCTTGTAATGGAGGCAAAAGAAAAGAGTGGATCTTTAATTACTGCGGATATGGCTTTGGAGCAGGGGAAAGATGTGTACGCCCTTCCCGGACCGGCAAACAGTCGTCTAAGTTTGGGGTGTCATAATCTGATTCGACAAGGGGCCGGCATATTACTATCGCCTAAAGATTTACTTTCGGAATTGGGAATATTTCACAATGAGAAAATAAAAAAATCTACAGAAAATAAAATATCACTTGAAAGTACAGAAAAATTGGTGTATAGTTGTCTCGATTTCCACCCCAAAAGTCTAGGTGAGCTGATAGAGATAACTAGGCAGCCGATTTCGGCATTGGTAGGCACATTGGTAAGCCTTGAATTAAAGGGGTATATTAAGGAAATGTCGAAAAACTATTATGTGAAAGTGAAATAGCAGTAAGCTATCATGGAGGAAAGATACATGGCACGCTATCTGGTAATTGTGGAATCTCCGGCAAAAGTGAAAACCATTAAGAAGTTTTTGGGAACAAATTATGTGGTAATGGCCTCAAATGGACATGTACGTGATTTGCCAAAGAGCTCTCTGGGGATCGATGTGGAGCATGACTTTGAACCAAAATACATTACGATTAGAGGAAAGGGAGATATTCTTGCTGCCCTAAGAAAAGAAGTAAAAAAAGCAGATAAGGTATATCTGGCAACTGACCCGGACCGTGAGGGAGAAGCGATTGCCTGGCATTTACTCATTGCATTAAAATTGGAAGATAAAAAAGTATATCGTATCAGCTTTAATGAGATTACCAAGAATGCAATCAAAACATCGATTAAAGAAGCACGTGAAATTGATATGAGTTTAGTGGATGCGCAGCAAGCTCGCCGAGCACTGGACCGTATTGTAGGTTATAAGATTAGTCCTCTTCTTTGGGCGAAAGTGAAAAGGGGATTAAGTGCAGGTAGAGTACAATCGGTTGCTCTTCGGATTATTGCAGACAGAGAAGAGGAGATTAATGCATTTGTTCCAGAGGAATACTGGACCTTGGATGCCCACCTTAAAGTGGAAGGGGAAAAGAAGCCTCTGGTTGCCAAATTCCATGGAACAGAAAAAAAGAAGATTACAATACGTTCGAAGCAAAAGATGGAACAAATTGTGGCAGAATTAGAAGATGCAGAATTTTCTGTAACAGAAGTGAAAAAGAGTGAGCGTGTAAAAAAAGCACCATTGCCATTTACCACAAGTACACTCCAGCAAGAGGCATCAAAAGTATTGAATTTTGCTACTCAGAAGACCATGCGTATTGCACAACAGTTATATGAAGCTGGTTTCATTACCTACCTTCGTACCGATTCCACCAGGATTTCTAAAGAAGCAGATGCAAGTGCACGAGATTATATCGCAGAAGTTTATGGTGCTTCATATGTTTCAAAGGCTGAAAAGAGCAAGGATGATGGCAAGAAGATTCAGGATGCACACGAAGCAATTCGTCCGACGGATGTTACAAGAACTCCGGCAGTACTGAAAGATTCTTTGGCAAGAGATCAGTTCCGTCTGTATCAATTGATTTGGAAACGATTTGTTGCCAGCAGAATGAATTCTGCAAAATACGAGACTACCGCTATCAAGATAGGTGCAAAGGAGTATCGTTTTACAGTTGCCACGTCCAAACTGGTTTTTGAGGGTTTCAGAACTGTATATACAGAGTCTGATGAAGAAAAGGAAGAAAATAACGTACTGGCGAGAAGTATTGATAAAGATTCAAAACTGATAAAGGATACATTTGACACAAAACAGCATTTTACACAACCGCCGGCTCATTTTACAGAGGCAGCACTTGTAAAGACTTTAGAGGAACTTGGAATTGGACGTCCAAGTACCTATGCTCCAACTATTTCTACTATTATTGCAAGAAGATATGTGGCAAAAGAAAACAAGAATTTGTATTTGACAGAAATCGGTGAGGTTGTAAATAATATTATGAAACAGTCTTTCCCAAGTATTGTGGATGTGACCTTTACTGCGAATATGGAAGGTCTCTTAGATATGGTTGCGGAGGGCAAAGTGGATTGGAAAACAGTAATCAGCAATTTCTATCCGGATTTGGAAGAGGCTGTTCAAATAGCAGAAAAGGAACAGGAAAAAGTAAAGATAGCTGACGAAGTAACAGATGTGATTTGCGAAGAGTGTGGCCGCAACATGGTAATTAAGTATGGACCTCATGGGAAGTTTCTTGCATGTCCGGGATTCCCAGATTGCAGAAACACAAAACCATATTTGGAAAAGGCAGGTATTGCATGTCCGAACTGCGGAAAAGATGTAATTATACGCAAGACTAAAAAAGGAAGAAAGTACTTTGGATGTGAAGATAACCCAAACTGTGATTTCATGTCATGGCAAAAACCATCTGAGAAAAAATGTCCGAAATGCGGAAGCTTTATGGTAGAAAAAGGGAATAAATTGGTTTGCGCAAACGAAGAATGTGGACACAAAGAAGGGTTAAAGAGTTCGCAAAAATAGTTGTAAAATTCGGAATTGTATGATAATATACGCATATGAACACGTTTTTTCGGAGTTGTTTGTATTATTTGAAAAATGTTACTTAACCGTGTAGATTCATATGATGGGGGACAAAGGATGAGTGTACAATTATTAGACAAAACTAGAAAAATCAACCGCTTACTTCACAATAATAATTCTAGTAAAGTGGTATTTAATGACATTTGTGCAGTGTTAACAGGTATTTTAGAATCAAATGTACTTGTGGTAAGCAAAAAAGGAAAAGTTCTTGGAGTAGGACGTTCGCAAGGTGTAGATATGATTGAGGAGCTGATTGAAAATCGTGTTGGCAGTCATATTGATGCGATGTTAAATGAACGTTTACTCAGCATTTTATCAACAAAAGAAAATGTAAATCTTGAAACTCTTGGATTTTCTCCGACAATCGTAAAAGGTTATCAGGCAATTGTAACTCCAATCGATATTGCGGGAGAGAGATTGGGAACGTTATTTATTTACAAAAAAGAAGCTGCCTATGAGATAGATGATATCATTCTAAGTGAGTACGGAACGACTGTGGTAGGTTTAGAGATGCTTCGCTCTGTCAATGAAGAAAGTGCAGAAGAGATTCGCAAAGAACAGATTGTACAATCGGCAATTAGTACACTTTCATTTTCTGAATTGGAAGCGATTGTACATATTTTTGATGAATTAGAGGGAAATGAAGGCATCTTGGTTGCAAGCAAGATAGCAGATCGTGTGGGTATTACCAGATCTGTAATTGTAAATGCGCTTCGTAAGTTTGAGAGTGCAGGCGTGATTGAGTCTCGTTCCTCAGGAATGAAGGGTACTTACATCAAGGTTGTGAATGATTTCGTTTTTGAAGAATTAGAAGCGATTAAAAGAAAAAAAGAAAAATAAAACACAAAAGAGGGGATCAGAATTCTGATGCCCTTTCGCTGATTTTGAGGAGGAGTCAATTATGAAAACGGGTGATAAAGTGGTATTGACCATGAAAAAAACACTATTGAAAAATGCGAAGCTGGATGAAAAGAACTATCTTTGCAGGGTTTTAAGGCATGAACCAAAGCAAGAGCGTATATATTTAGTGTTGGAAAATGATTTACTTCCGGCGCTTTCACTAGATGCAATCTATGAATGCAGTATTGAAGAAACCGAAGATTGCATTGTATGTACAGGGAGAATCAGAGAACGGTATATAAATGAATTTGGAAACATATTAAAATTCGAAATTGAAAATGGATTTTATAAAATAAGTCTAAAGTCTGTTGACAAATAATGGGCATGGTGCTATTTTAGTACTAGTGCAAATTAGCACTCAATAAAAAAGAGTGCTAATAAAAAAGAATATAATAAAATTGTATATAAGGAGGCTTTACTATGAAGTTAGTACCATTAGGAGACAGAGTTGTATTAAAGCAAATTGTTGCAGAAGAGACAACAAAATCCGGTATTGTGTTGCCGGGACAGACAAAAGAGAAGCCACAACAGGCAGAAGTTGTAGCAGTTGGACCAGGTGGTCTGGTAGATGGAAAAGAGGTAACAATGCTCGTATCTGTTGGAGACCAGGTGATTTACTCAAAGTATTCCGGAACCGAAGTGGAATTAGATGGAGAAGAGTATCTTGTAGTAAAACAAAACGACATTTTAGCAATTATTAAATAGTATCATTAAGTTTTAGGAGGCATTAGATTATGGCAAAAGAGATTAAATATGGAGCAGAAGCCAGAAAAGCATTGGAAGCTGGTGTGAATCAGTTGGCGAACACTGTTCGTGTCACAATTGGACCAAAGGGAAGAAATGTTGTATTGGATAAATCCTTCGGAGCACCACTTATTACAAATGACGGTGTTACAATCGCAAAAGAAATTGAATTAGAAGATGCATTTGAAAATATGGGTGCACAGCTCATCAGAGAAGTAGCAGCCAAGACAAACGACGTGGCAGGTGACGGAACCACTACTGCAACAGTACTGGCACAGGCTATGGTGCAGGAAGGTATGAAAAATCTTGCAGCTGGAGCCAATCCAATTGTACTTCGTAAAGGTATGAAAAAGGCTACAGAAGCGGCTGTGGAAGCAATTGCAGCTATGAGCAGCAAAGTAGAAAGCAAAGAAAGAATTGCAAACGTTGCAGCGATTTCAGCAGGTGATGCAGAGGTAGGTGCAATGGTGGCTGACGCTATGGAAAAGGTGTCAAACGATGGTGTTATTACAATTGAAGAATCTAAGACTATGAAGACAGAGTTAGATTTAGTAGAAGGTATGCAGTTTGACCGTGGCTACATTTCAGCTTATATGGCAACAGACATGGAAAAAATGGAAGCTGTTTTAGAAAATCCATATATTTTAATTACAGATAAGAAGATTTCTAATATTCAGGAGTTACTTCCTGTATTGGAACAAATCGTTCAGTCCGGTGCAAGATTATTAATTGTTGCAGAAGATATTGAGGGAGAAGCGCTTACCACATTAATCGTAAATAAATTGCGTGGTACATTTAATGTTGTGGCAGTGAAAGCTCCGGGATACGGCGATAGAAGAAAAGCTATGTTAGAGGATATTGCGATTTTGACTGGTGGTCAGGTGATTTCAGAAGAGTTGGGTCTAGACTTAAAAGAAGTAACATTAGACCAATTAGGACGTGCAAAATCCATTAAAGTGCAAAAAGAAAATACAGTAATCGTTGACGGTTTAGGCGATAAAACGCAAATTGCAGGCCGTGTAGCTCAGATTAAGGCACAGATTGAAGAGACAACATCTGAATTTGATAGAGAAAAATTACAAGAAAGACTTGCAAAACTGGCAGGTGGTGTTGCAGTAATCCGTGTGGGCGCAGCAACAGAGACAGAGATGAAAGAAGCAAAACTTCGTATGGAAGATGCTCTTTCAGCAGCTAAGGCAGCAGTTGAAGAAGGTATTGTAGCTGGTGGTGGTTCTGCTTATATTCACGCTTCCAAGGAAGTTGCAAAATTGGCTGATGAATTAGAGGGTGATGAAAAAACAGGTGTCAATGTGGTCTTAAAAGCATTAGAAGCACCGTTATTCCACATTGCAGCAAATGCAGGTTTGGAAGGAGCAGTCATTATTAACAAGGTAAGAGAATCTGACCCGGGAATCGGTTTTGATGCATACAAGGAAGAATATGTGGATATGGTGAAAGCAGGTATCCTTGACCCTGCAAAAGTTACAAGAAGTGCACTTCAAAACGCAACCAGTGTAGCATCTACCTTATTGACAACAGAATCAGTTGTTGCTAATATTAAGGAAGATGCACCAGCAATGCCAGCAGGCGGCGGAATGGGCATGATGTAATTTACACCGGAGGATTTTATTATGGGCGATTCTTATACAGAACAATTAGTAAAACAAAACACAACAGCAGCAACCACTCTTAAGAAAGCAGGATTAATATTAGCTGTTATCGTTTGCTTTTTCGTGGCAATGTTGGTTCCAGTTTTGATTATCTTACCAGCCATTGGAATTGTAGTAGTGTATTTTTTCTGGAAGCGTTTAAGTTCTCTGGAATTTGAATATATTTACTTTAACGGAGATTTGGATATTGATAAGATTATGGGAATGGAAGCTAGAAAGAGAGTGTTTTCTACCAATGCCAAGGAGATGGAGGTGCTTGCACCGACAGGTTCCGTTGAATTGCAACCATACCAAAACTTGAAAGTGCTTGATTATAGCTCCAATACCGGTAATCCAACCTATGAACTTGTGGCAAAGGTGAAGGAACAGAATGTAAGAGTGATTTTCGAACCAAATGATACAATACTGGATGGTATGAGAATGTATGCCCCAAGAAAGGTATTTCTTAGAAAATAAGATGTGATAATGTCCCACAGACACTTGTGGGGCATTTTTATACGTTAAGATAATTATAAGTTTCTTCTAAGGAACTCTTTCTTTCTTTTTTTAAGAAATGTGTTAAAATACAACATATACACAGAAGAGGGGATTATATGAAACGGAGAAGAAAAACCAGATTCCGCAGACGGGTACAATTTTATATGAGAATGGGAATTACGGTTCTGATTTTAATGATGGTAGTTCTGATCGGAATGAAACTATTTCAAATAGGCCCATTTGAGAATAGGTATATAGAACGTACCGGAAATGAAATTGATGCATACAAACCGGAGATTGACGTGGAATTGCTCACCATAAATGAATACTCCAGACCGGGAACCCAGACAGGAAAGATTCAAGGAATTGTCATTCACTATACTGCCAATCCGGGTTCTACGGCAATGCAGAATCGCAATTATTTTGAGGGATTAAAGGATAGTAAAAAAACAAAGGCAAGTAGTCATTTTGTAGTAGGACTAAGAGGGGAAATCGTACAGTGCATTCCAACATGGGAAGTGGCGTATGCGTCCAACGAAAGGAATTCAGATACGGTATCCATTGAAACCTGCCATCCTACTGCAGATGGATCGTACACAGAGGAAACATATCAGTCTATGATAGAGTTGACAGCGTGGCTCTGTAAAAAGTTTGACTTGACAGAGGAGGATGTGATTCGGCATTATGATATTACAGGAAAAAATTGTCCAAAGTATTTTGTGGAAAATGAAACTGCTTGGACAGAATTTCAACAGCAAGTAGGAGAAGAGTTGGATGAGATGTAAGAATATTTTTCTAATCGGTTTTATGGGCTGTGGAAAAAGTACAGTTGCAGCGAAGTTAAACCAAATGTACGGAATGCATGTGGTAGAGATGGATCAAAGGATTTCTGAACAGCAAAATATGAATATTCCGGGAATTTTTGAAAAGTATGGAGAAGAATACTTTCGGGATTTAGAATCAAATTTGCTGAAAGAGATTGGGACTGATTCAAACCAAGTTGTTTCCTGTGGAGGTGGTGTGGTTCTTCGCCAGCAGAATGTGGCTGAGATGAAGAAAAACGGACAAATAGTGCTTTTGACTGCAAAAGCTGAGAATATCTTAAAACGTGTCAAAGGCAACGATGATAGACCGATTTTGAAGGGTAGAAAGACGGTCAAGGATATTGCAGAATTGATGGAAGCAAGACGAGCAAAATATGAAGCAGCTGCAGATATTGTTGTTGCTACAGATGAAAAATCCATTGAAGAAATTTGCAAAGAGATTTTGGGAACAATAAAAGAGATAGGAGCTTAGATATGTTTGAGACTTTTTTTCCAGATGAATACGTGGCATCTACTTATGTGATTCCGTTTGAAAAACTTTATGAAGAGGGATATCGAGGGGTTATCTTTGATATTGATAATACGCTAGTGCCACATGGTGCCCCGGCGGACATCCGTGCAAAGAAATTATTTGCACGTTTGAAGGAGATAGGGTTTGAAAGTTGTCTTCTTTCTAATAATCAAGAACCACGTGTGAAAATGTTTAATGAGGAAATTCAAACACATTACATTTATGACGCACATAAGCCATCCATCAAGAACTACCAGAAGGCGATGGAGATTATGGGAACAGATTTAAAAAGTACCTTGTTTGTTGGAGATCAGCTTTTTACAGACGTGTGGGGAGCAAAGAGGACAGGAATTCGCAATATTTTAGTAAAACCAATTCATCCGAAGGAAGAGATTCAGATTGTGTTAAAGAGAAGATTAGAATGGATTGTGTTGTGGTTTTACAAAAAACAAAATAAGAAATAATAGAAAGGAATCTCGCTATCTGTGCGAGATTCCTTTTGCTTTTACTCGGAAAAATATTTCTCTTTTACAATTTCAATCGGCATGTCCTGTCCGGTCCATAGTTTGAAGGCTTCGGCACCTTGATAGAGAAGCATGGAAAGACCATTTTGCGTCTTACATCCAGCCTCTTTTGCCTGTCTGAGCAGAAGTGTTTCGCGAGGATTATAAATCACATCAGACACAATTAAATCTTTGTGAAATACGGATGTATCCGTAATCAGTGATTGTTCTATATTTGAGGCCATACCCACAGAAGTTCCATTTGTGAGAATGGCACTTTCTGAAATTTCACGTTTCAAAATATTAGGGTCTTCATAATCATAAAGAGAGATTTTGCAGTTTGTATGTTCCTTGAGCATCTCTACGATTTGTTCTGCCCGTTTCCAAAACGGACTTCGCCTATTAAAAATAGATATCTCAGATACTCCGTCTAAGGCAGCCTGTACAAAAATAGAAGTGGCAGCACCGCCTGCACCCAAAAGGGTCATTTTCTTTCCAATAATATGGTGACCATCCTCTTTTAGGCCGCGCATATAACCGATACCATCTGTGGTGTAACCGGTGAGATGGCCATTGTCATTTACAACAGTATTGACTGCGCCAATGATTTCAGCGGCAGGAGAGAGGGAGTCGCAGAGGGAACACATGGCATTTTTATGTGGCATGGTCAGATTGTAGCCTCGAACATTCATTGTACGAAAACCTTCCACAACAGATGAAAGTTCTTCGACCCCAATATCAAATGCAAGATATACATAATCCAAATTCAATTGTTTAAACGCCTCATTGTGCATCATTGGTGAGATGCTATGTGAAACCGGACTTCCTAAAAGACCGGTCAACTGTGTGTGTCCTGTAATCTGGGTCATCATACGGACCTCCCTTTTGGATTTTATTACTTCTTTACTGTAAATCGAAAAAGAGGAAAATGTCAAGTGACTTATTGAAATAACTTTCTTTTTGGATTATGATGTGTATATGAATGTGCGTAAGGAGGAGTTTTCATGAATCCTGTTATTGTAAGAAAAATAAAGATAGGCGAAGGGATTCCAAAGATTTGTGTTCCGATTGTAGGCACAACGGTGGATGAGATTATAAATGAGGCGCACCAATTGAAAGACGTTTCAAAAGACTTGGTAGAATGGAGAGCGGATTGGTTTGACGACATATTTGATTTTGAAAAAGTGAAGACAGTTCTTTTACAGTTGCGAAAAGAGTTGGAGGAAACTCCACTTTTATTTACATTCAGAACTGCAAAAGAAGGCGGAGAAAAAACAATTGATGATGGGACATATATTGCTCTAAATAAAGTGGCAGTCGAAAGCGGTAAGGTGGATCTGGTGGATGTTGAGTGGTTTGCAGGCAAAACAGTAGTAGAAGAAGTCTTAAATACAGCACACCAAAATCAGGTGAAAGTAATCGCATCTAACCATGATTTTGAAAAAACACCAAGCAAGGAAGAAATTATTTCAAGGCTTCAAAAGATGCAGGAAATGGGCGCAGATATTTTGAAAATTGCAGTGATGCCAAAGTCCTCAAAAGATGTGATCACATTGTTAGCCGCGACAGAAGAAATGAGCACTAACTATGCGAAGCAGCCTATTGTAACCATGTCTATGTCAAGGGATGGGGTGATAAGCAGACTTGCAGGCGAGATCTTTGGCTCCGCTATTACATTTGGCGCGGCAGGGAAAGCATCTGCCCCAGGACAGATTCCTGTACAGGAACTTCGAAAAGTTTTGGAAATATTACATTATTGTTAAAGAAAACGGGGTCGGTAAAAAAAGGTTGAAAAATCATATAAGATATTATAAAATATATAGAGTGTAAAAAATCTATGCTTACGAAAGCATGCTCGTAGAATAGCAAAATATTTTGTGAGAGCAATATTAAGGAGGAGAAACATGATTTCAGCAGGTGATTTTAAAAATGGCGTAACATTGGAATACAACGGAAATATTTTCCAGATTATTGATTTCCAACACGTAAAACCAGGTAAAGGTGCGGCATTTGTAAGAACAAAATTAAAAAATATCATCAGTGGGGGTGTGATTGAGACAAGTTTCAGACCTACAGAGAAGTTCCCAAAAGCTCACATTGAAAGAAAAGATATGCAATACTTATATTCAGATGGGGAATTATTCCACTTTATGGATGTAGAAACATACGACCAGATTGCATTAAATGAAGATGCAATCGGCGATTCTCTTAAGTTTGTAAAAGAAAACGAAATGGTTAAGATTTGTTCACATAAGGGCAATGTATTTGCAGTTGAACCACCACTTTTCGTAGAACTTGCAATCATCGACACAGAACCAGGTTTCAAAGGTGATACAGCACAAGGTGCTACAAAACCTGCTACAGTTGAGACAGGTGCAGTTGTTTACGTACCATTATTTGTAGAAATGGGTGACGTACTTAAGATTGACACACGTACAGGTGAATATTTATCAAGAGTATAATCTGATTGAGAGGATTAGAGAGCTGTTATTTTCGACAGCTCTCTTTTTATTATGGCTTTGCGATTAGTAACTTACCCTCTTTGCGACTATAGTAATATGCATGCTCTGAAAGAACATCCTCCTCCGAAATCTGCGTTTCATTGATTTCGGTAATCATGTCATCCAATTCTTCGTGGGTTAAATCGCAACTGGATGGGAGGATAATGACCTCATGAATGCTACTAGGTAAGATATAATAATCTTCGTCCAATTGATTGCCGATATCTTCCAAAACACGCTCATACAACATGCAGGCAGCACCAAAGTGTCGATATTGGTTTGATAAAACAAACATACAACTATCTTCAATATCCTCCTTCAGCGGTTCCCGTAAAAGTTCCTGTATGACAACGTGCATGGGTTTGCACTCCGGATATAGAATTCGTGGAGTGTTATCAAGTGCAATAGAATAGAGCTGTTCTAGAGAGATTTTCCAATAATTTAGCATCTCATTGGTAATCAGAATGGTTGCCGCACCCTTTTCTGTAGTCTCCAGTAATAAATAGAAGACAATTGCTAAGTCCAGATATGGTACGTGGGGGATTTCTTTTAGTAAGGTTTCATTTTTTTGAAAATGAATTACTCGATATGCAACCTGTGGTTTTGCAAACTCAAAGTTTTGTATTTTGCTGACTTCCCAAGAATGTTCAAATTTCACTTCGTGATATAGATTTACAATAGCGTGTGCAATATCATTGAAGTCACGACCAGTTTGGTATTGTTTATAATATTCTTCCAAATAAATGGTGGGAGAGATATTGGTATGCTCCTGTGAAATAGTCAGACCGGTACGATGTGCACCGTTGTTTTTTAGTGCGTGGTGTATTTGGACCGTGGTTTTAGCGTCCAAAAGATGATTTGTTTTTTCGCGCAAAAGGGCGACAAATTGTTGATAATTCATATAAACTCCTTTCTTTTGGAGTGCATTATGAAGTTTAAACAATATGGGTATTTGACAGAAAACTGTCAAGAAAAACGATTTGAAATATTATGGTGAAATTGATTATAACCGACCAATGGGAAAAAAGCAACAACAAAAATGCAATATCTTTACTTTTGAAAATAAATGTGTTACGATGTTAAGGCATTTGATAAAATGAACACCTATAGCTCAGTGGATAGAGCACTGCCCTCCGGATTCGGAGTTGGTTCGCGCCCATTTGACTGTAAAAGTATCAAAAAATAATTATTTATTAGCAATATGTCTCTGTAGCTCAGTGGAGAGAGCATCGCCCTCCGGAGGCGAGTGCGCAGGTTCGACTCCTGTCAGAGACGGTTGAAAAGTTCGCTGTAAGCCTTGATTTTAGGGCTCACAGCGATTTTTTATGTTTTACCCCATTCCCCTATGGGTGCTCATGCCAAAATGGAAATTTGGGGTGATTTACTAAAAATATTCTTGCTAATTTGGAAACGAACATTTTTTTGAAGTTTGCTAATGGTTTTCGTTTCTTTGCTAATTACTCTTAACTGGCTTGTTGTACTGGAAGAAGGGCTGCTAACGTTTGAACAAGTTCCGGTGATTTCTGCAGTAGCTCAATTAACGCTGTTAAGTTAACTGGAGCAGGAGCAGAAGATTGCGGTTCATGAGGAACCTCAACATTTTTCAAATCTGGTTTGGCATAAAATGCATATTCAAACCTTTGTGCATTTATTTTTCTGTCTTCATCAAGAATGTGTGCATATACTTCCATAACCATTTGAAGATCTGCATGTCCTGTGTCGCCCTGTGTTGCCTTTACGTCTCCGTGATTTAGTTTTAACTTATATGTGGTACTTGAATGTCTCAAAGAATGAAATACTACATTTGGGAGTTCTGCCTTTTTCTTGAGTTTTAGAAATTCGTTTTCAATGATTCTTTTTTCACAAGGTCTACCATTGTCTAATGGTACAACTAAGTTGGAATCTTGATATTCATTTCCAAGGAAATGTTTCACCTCATCAAGATGTTTTTTCCATTCCCTCATGATATATGCAACTGTTTTTGGCATCCAGACTTTTCGAATACTGGTTTCCGTCTTTGGTTTTTTTAGGATAATCCGTGTACTAGTTCTAGGCATGATTGGTGGGAAAATGTGATAGATATCTTTCTCATCAAGTACTTCAATAGCCGCTTTGCTTGCACGGGTCAATTCCTTGTCAATATAGAGATAAGCATTATCATTTGCAATATCCTTATCTTCAATATGTACGTTATCCCAAGTCAATCCAAGGATTTCACCTATACGTAGTGAACATGCAAATGCGAGATTGATGGCAATATATAATTTCCCATCATCACATTCATCTAATGCCTTACGAATAATATCGGCAGTCCAAATGTCTCGCTTTTTGTATTTGACTTTTGGGAGAATCACGTTATCAAAAGGATTCTTTTCAATTATTTCCCAACGTATAGCCTGCTTGAATGCACACCGAAGAATCTTCACTGTTTTTTCGATTGTGCAGGCAGTCACGTATTCATTTTTCCCCTTTCCATTCGCTCTGGCAACAGCCGGAGTTTTCTTTAAAGTTTGGACAAATTCATCTGCGATGCGAGTAGTCACTTTCTGCACTTGTAAATCACCAATGATTGGATTGATGTAGTTGGCAATAATGCCAATATTTCTGTCATAGGTTGACACACCCCAATTGTTCACACCATAAGTACGCACGAAATCTTCTAAAAAACTTGACACAGTCTGATGTTTGGGTGGAATAAAAATCCCTCTATCCTGTTTGTTTTCGATTTCAGCTTTTCGTTTCAATGCTTCTTTTTCTGAATGATATGTTTCCCATTTCTGTTTGATTTCACCCTTTTCGTTTTCAAAATTGTAAACCACAGAGTAAGAGTTTTTTCTTTTAATGATTGCTGCCATAACTGTATCTCTCCTTTTTTAATTAATGCTGTCTAGCCATGCATCAAAAGAAGGTTTTGAGATTCTGACATACTTGCCTACTTTTACAGTTTTAAAAGGAGCATCTTTGCATAATGAATATGCCATGCTCTTACTGATTTGCAATATGTCTGCAATTTCTTGAACCGAATAAGTCCTTTTGTCTGCATCGGCGTGATAAGAATTGTTGTTGGATTCAACTGTCATATTGCACTCCTTTCTGGACAGTTGAAGGTATACAGCTTGGCCCATCACGACTTATATATATTTTACCATTTGCATAACTGCATTTTCAACAACCGTCCGGTTTATATTTTAAGTATTTAATTTGACAAAAACTCACATCAGTCCATTTCCTACGCTCATTACAACCGTGTATTTGCAGGTTGTGCTATGCACATTTGATTTAAGGGCGAGCTCCAAAGTCATCGCACACTATCCGTAAAGCCTGTATAACTACTGATGGAGGGATATTCAGTTTTCAAAGAACATTTTTGGGTGATTTGGTGATTACCCTTCTAATAGTAAATACGATTGAAGTTGGCGATTTTCTGCAAAAAAAGTCGAGAAAAATAATAATTGGTCTGACAGTTCATAGCAAAAGAGAAATGACAATGCAATTAATGGAGAAATTTACATTTTTTTATGCATAAAACATAAGAAGAGGGATATAATCAAAAAAAATCAAGAAAAAAAGATAATCAAAAAATATTGATTTTGATGTAGCCAAATGCTACAATGTATGTGAAAAGTAATGCACATGCATTATTTTCTTGGTTATTGTTTATAACTGAGGTGGCTCAATGTGTGAAGAAAATCAAAGGGAGGAATCAAGAATGAACGCAGCTGTAAATGTTGTAAGACCATGTAGTATATCGGAATCAATTGCTAAATCATGTCAAGAAGTTAAGATGATGCGTGAAGGAAAGATTCCGAAGCGTAGTTGGAGTGAATTTAAGCAACGCATGATGAAAGAGATAGCAGAGGACGAGTAATAAATGCAATACCAGATTATACAAACAGAGCAATTTGAAAACGATATAAAGTACTATCTGAAAAAGAAAAAGTTCAAGCACATTTTAGATGATGTGGATGAAGTAGTAGAGGAATTAGAAAAAGGCAATCTTCTAGGTGATCCAATACCGGGATTGGTGTTTGATGAAGAAGTAACGGTGAAGGTAAGAATTGCAAATTCTGATACAAAAGTTGGAAAATCAAATGGTTATCGAATGATATATTATGTTGTAAAGGATGATGGAGAAATCTATTTACTTACGATATATTATAAAAAAGATGATAATAGAATTCCAACTAATGAAGAAATTAAAGAGTTAGTTTTGAAGTATTGTTTATAAGGTATGCTGAAATGGCATACCTTATTTCATTAATGAGCAAGAGAACAGTTTTAGAGGGCAAAAGATGTATAGATATTACGTGTATGATAAGACTAGAAAAAGTTGGCATTTCATAGAATTACAGTATGAAGCAAATATTGGAGAAACAGTTGCTGTAAACTATGGAAGTGAAGAAAATCCGGATATATGTGAATGTGAAATTGTCAGGATTATGAGTAACGGTAAATCAATTTAATATTTGACAAACATAATATACTGTGTTACGTTTTCAGTGTAATTGATTTTTGTGCACCGCCCGTAAGGGTATGAAGCAGAATATCTGCATTGCGCATATAGTTAAGTTTGTATGATGTCAGTAGTATAACTACGTCGTAAGGCGAGTTATGTACTGACATTTTTTTGTGCACAAAATTGGAGCCGAAAGGTTCCCCCAATCTTATTTCCGGGGAGCCGTAGGCTCGTCGTGTATATAAATAATAAAAAAAGAAGGAGCGTGGTTTTCGTGAAGGAGAGAATAAAGATGTATTATGGAGGTGAAGTCAGTGAATCTGTATTTGAAGGTAAAAACTAATGTTGAGGATGTCGTTGTAGATAGCATTGATGTCCGATTGGCATCAGGAAAAGAGATACGTTTGACATGGGATGAAAGTGATATTAATCGAACTGCTTTTGGGTTTCAAGCGAGATGTAAAGGCGTTTATTTTGATGAAGAATATGCAAATGGACGATTAAAGGAATTGTGCGAAATGCAGATTTTGGATATCACATTATCTTCAGAGTCAAAGGTTTACAGTCTGTTTTTTGTTGAACAGATAGAAATTGAAGACAATGGGTCAGAGGTGTTTTTTCGATTTCCACTTGTACTGTCAGATGTGCATGTTGGTGATGAAAATGTTAGTGAGGGAGAACTTGATTTTGTTACTGCTTATTTTTTAGGTATTATTATTACAGAAGATGTTTAGGATGCGGTAAGAACTAATCGTTTCGAGGCGTTTCAGAAAATGAGAACTTATCTGAATCAGTATCAAAAAATGGGTTTTCCATTGGCATTGATTCTTAGAATACTGATAAGAAAAGGGTATATGATTTTGTGTACGACTGCCAAGAAAGATATGGAATGTATCGTGATACCAAAGGCACCTCGTTACGATGGCAGCAAGTTTGTTCCGGGAGAGTATTTTGTTCCGCAAGAAGAATTGATTTGTTGGAGTGAAACGTCTCTTATAGCACCATTAAATAGTGTAGGTGTAAAGAGATATATGGAAGTATTCAAAATGGTATATCCTGAGAAATTCAAGAAAGTAGAAGAAGTTGTATAAGCAATGTGATTAGAAGGACAGAGCAATCTGTTCTATTTTTTTTGAGGTGAAGGAATATGAAAGTATATGATGTAACAACTGCAGTCAGAATATCATGGAAAAGTGTTGCAGAAATGGCAGAGAAAGAGCTTACCAAAATTCTTGGAAGAAAAATTAAATGTACAGCACAACTATATGGAAAAACCTTTTGGAACGTGCAGTTTCCTTATGAGAGGATGTCGTTAGAGGAGTTGGATATAGTTTTAAATGCGTTACAAGCAACAAAGGAGCAGCGAGAGGATTCTATTCCACCAGAAGAGGATCATCAGACAGATGTGGATGGTCTCGGTATGGATGCAAGTCTTCTTTTGATTTATAAGTTCATGGATTTTCAAGCAGAACGAGTTGCACTTTTTGAAGATGAAATATGGCTTTTAGGAAGAATGGAAGAAGGAGGAGACAATGATGCAAAAACAGAATAATTTAATGGAATGGCTTGTAGTAGCATCAATGAACGGAGCAACATGCAGCGTGTGTGGCAAAAAGTCTAATGAATTTCAAACTGGCACATGCTGGTTTAATACTTACGGCTTGTTTCGTTTTGGACATCCGGAATTTGAGATGGTGGTTCAATTATCACCTATTCGGATGGCAAAGATTTTGAACGTACTAGGATTACTTGTAAGTATGGGCCAAAAGTTTGAGGAAGGAGGAACAATTACTATTGAAGGAATTGATAAAGAGTTCCATTTGAAAGAATTTTGTCTGGACGGACAAAAATATCTGCGTTTGATTGTGCCGGACAATAACGGACTCTATCCGGAAGACGAAGGGTGTGAATATCCATTTTCTATGCAACTTAAAAGCATTGATGAGTTGTGTAGCAAAGGAGAGTGTGAGTGCAGTCGCAAATCTGTAGGAGAAGCACTCGATACAAAGCGAAGAGTAGGATATGTAGTGCGTCGAACATAACACAATGTGCGTGGAACTTGACAAACACACTATATTGTGTTACGTTTTCCATGTAATTGATTTTTGTGCATCGCCCGCGTGGGTATAAGCAGAACATCTGCATTGCACATGTAGTTAAGTTTGTATGATGTCAGTAGTATAACTATGCCGTAAGGCTAGTTATATACTGGCATTTTTTAAATTGAATAGGAATTTATTTCCTTTGCGAGAATGACAACGGTTCGTATTTTGATGTGCGAACACTTTTGCCGAAATGGTATTGGGTTGTTGTTCTCGCTTTTTTTATGCCCAAAAAGCTTTGTGCTTTTGGAATAAATACATTTAAGAAAGGTGGGAGAAGAATGAAGAAACAACCCTATCGACGTTGCAAAAGGCGTGTCGAAATGTGTCGAAAAGAGTCGAAAAATAATGACTTACGACGACAGAGTATAAGGAAGGAGGGGCAGAAAAATGCTAGATACTTACGAACCATTAGTCCTAGTCGATACGGCTAATCTTCCAGAAGATGAATGGCTGGAGTGGCGAAGACGAGGCATTGGTGGAAGTGATGCTGCAGCAATTTTAGGTGTATCACCCTTTGCGACAGCGCGTGATCTTTATTATGACAAATTAAAAATTGTCTCATATGAAGATGATGAGAGCAATTGGGTGGCGAAGAAGGTGGGGCATTTGTTAGAAGACTTGGTGGCTGAGATATTCCATGTGAAAACTGGTTTTGAAATCTATCAAGTGAAGAAAATGTTTTATCATCCGGTATATACTTACATGCTTGCTGATGTGGATTACTTTATCAAATTGCCAAATGGCAGGAAAGCGATTCTGGAAATCAAGACTACAAATTACAATGCGAAAGACCATTGGTGGTGTGATGGAGAAGAAGTGGTTCCAATTAACTACGAGATTCAGGGAAGACATTATATGTGTGTGATGAATGTTGATGAAGTGTATTATTGTTGTCTTTATGGAAACAACGAGAACGAAGTCATTATCAGGCATATAAGGCGAGACCGAGATTACGAAGCAGAATTGATTGCTCTGGAAGGTGAGTTTTGGAACAACAATGTTTTAGCAAAAGTGCCACCACCGTACATTGAAGACGGTGATTTAATTATCGAAAGTGCAAAAAGGCATTTCGGACCGGCTGACGTAGACGCACCGGCTATTGAACTGAGTGTACCTCTATCAAGTAGTCTGATTCGTTATACAGAACTGCAGATAGAAAAGTCAGCGTTAAAAGAGGATGTCAAACGAGTAGAGAATGAGATGAAACGATTGCAAGGAAGAATTGTATCGGAAATGGGTAGGAGCTGCGAGGCAACCTGCAATAGTGGTGGAAATTCGTATTTCATTACTTACAAACCTATATATAAGTCTGGAATAGACAAAGCAGGTTTGGTGAGATTGCAAGCACAACACCCAGATGTTTACGAAGAATATGTGACTGTTTCAGAGAGCCGTCGTTTTCATGTGAAGAAAACGCAAGATGAAGCGGCATAACAGGAAGGAGGAAAAACAGTGGGATATGTCGGAACTTATGAACGGACGATTTATTATAATCCGGTCAATAAGTATAGCATTATCAGTGTAAAAACATCAGACCAAAGTATACCACAACAAGCCAGAAGTGCATTCCTGCATCGTGATCGAATGATACGATTTACCGCTGTCGGTCATGAGTTACCGCAAACGGATAAGGTCAGTATGATTCTGGATGGTGAATGGGAAAATGGCAAACATGGGTATCAACTAAAGGTTGAAAAATGTGAGGAAATCGTACCGCAGACGAAAGAAGGTGTCTATGGTTATTTGTCCTCCAGATTGATTAAAGGTGTGGGCGAGAAAACAGCCGCACTAATTGTAGAACGTTTTGGAGCCGATGCATTACGTGTGTTGGAAAACGAGCCGGAACGACTACTTGAAATTCGAGGTATTACGCAGGATAAATTGGAAGATATCAAGGATTCATATGCTGAGAGCCGATGTGTGAGAGATTTGATGATACTATTGACTCCCTTTAACATCACAGCGGTAACAGCAATGAAGATTTACCAACACTTTGGTTCTCGGAGTGTAGATATCTTGCAGAAAAATCCGTATGACTTATGTAAGGTTTCCGGGTTTGGATTCAAAAGAGTAGATGCGATTGTCAGAAAGGGAAATTGTCCTTTGAATTCACCAATGAGAATACATGGAGCAGTTTTTGCGACCTTGGATTCGCAACGGAATGAAAAGGGACATTTGTATTTAGGTAAAGAAGCATTGGCTAAGACAACAGTAAAACTTTTGAACGAGAATACGGAAGCAGGACAGGTTATTGTAAAACCAGAGGAGGTAGAAGAAGTCATCACAGATATGATTTTGAAAGGTGAAGTCGTTTCAAGTAATGATAACATCTATCAAATCAATTGCTTCGTACAAGAAGATGAAACTGCACGTAAGGTTGCCGAGATGCTGTCGGTTGCCCCTGCAACAGAAAATATTTCTGAAGCACTGGATTATGTGCGCCAAAATCTCGGTATTTCATTGTCACAGCGTCAGAGTGAGGCTGTATACATGGCGTTTCGCAATAACATTTCCATTATTACCGGTTCTCCGGGTACTGGAAAGACGACTGTTTTGCGAGCTGTTATCGAGGTTTATCAGAAACTATATCCGGAAGGAAAGATTTTGCTTGCAGCTCCAACAGGACGAGCAAGCCGAAGAATGGCAGAAAGTACCGGAAGAGATGATGCAAAAACGCTTCATAGTATGCTGGGACTTTTGGGAGATAGCGAACCAATCAATAAGGAAAAACAAAAGCAACCTCTTGATGCAGATTTTATTATCGTGGATGAAAGTTCCATGATTGATATGTGGTTAGCGTGGAAGTTTTTCTCAAGACTTCAGTTAAAAACAAGAGTGCTTTTGGTTGGTGATGTGGACCAGTTGCAGAGTGTTGGTGCTGGTGATGTATTTCGAGAGCTGATTAACTGCGGTTTGATTCCAGTAACGATTCTGGATGAAATCTTTCGTCAGAAAGCAGGAAGTTTGATAGCACACAACGGACAGAAAATCAATCGAGCCAATATTGATTTAGAATATGGCGATGATTTTCAGTTTGTAAAATGTAGTTCGCAGGAAGAGGCAGCAGATATGATTTGTCGTATCTTTTGCCAACAGGTGAAAAAGCATGGTATCGAAAAGGTACAGATACTTTCACCATTCCGTTCCGATGGACTTGCAGCAGTAGAACCACTGAATCTTGCAATTCGTGAATTGGTAAATCCAGCGAAGGGCGAGACGGTTGATTTGAAAGTGGGAAAAAATTTCTTCCGAGTGGGCGATAAAGTTATGCAGACGAAGAACAACGAACAAGCATCGAATGGAGATATTGGTTATATTCGTTATATGGAACGAGATGAAAAGAATGAAATGAAGATTACGATTGAATTTTCCGGAAAACGTATTGTGGAGTACAACATGGAGGATATGACACACATGGAGTTGGCATATGCGACTACTGTACATAAAGCGATGGGTTCCGAATTTGAAATTGTAATCATGCCTATTCTTCGAAGTCACTATATCATGTTGAATCGCAATATTGTTTATACGGCGATTACACGTGCAAAGGAGAAAATGATTTCGATAGGTCAAAAGAAAGCGCTGGTTATGGCGATTCTGAAAACGGCAACAGGCAAGAGAAACACAATGCTGGGAGAGCGTATTGGCAATTACCGAAAAGCGTTCCTTCGCAGAGCAGAATTAAAAAAAGTTAGTTAAATTTGAAGAATTTTGCAGAAAAATGCAAGGTTCATTCGTATTTATTTATGAGAGGAGAAATTTGAAATGAGTGCAAAACAAAATGCAACAATGTATGAAATGGTTCCAGTGGTGTCTGAATTGAACAAGGTGCAAGGGTTTAATCCACTGAAATTCTTACGTGTAACAAAGCAGGGAACGAAAAATCTTGATTTGAGATACAAAAAACTTTGGTTTCGTTTGAAGTATCCGGCGGGAAGAATCAAATCCTTCACAGTCAGAGTCACAGAGCAAATAGCAATTATTGAAGCACGAGTATATTTTGATAAAAATGATGAACAGCCGAGAGCCAGTTTCATTGCACAGAGAGAAAAAGATACTACGCCGGGAGGCTTGTATATTGAGGCGGCTCAACATGCTGCAATCGACCAGGCATTATCCGATGCGGGTTTTGGAGTACAGTTTGTACCGTGTAATGCGGAAAAAATTGAGGAACCGGCAGAGGTAGTGTCACACACAGTTGCGGAACAACCGGAAGCAATAGCCGAAGTTGTGCAATCAGCTGAGTTAGATGTACCAAAGCAGGTTGTGGAAAAACAATCAGAAGTAGCTGCAGAAACAGTAGAAGAAGTGGTGGAACAAGCGATGACAGTAGCACCAGCAGAGGTAGTTGCCGAGCAAGTGGCAGAAATACAGTCAACAACTGAAGTGGTTGCAGAAACTACTACTGAAGTCGTAGAAGCAACCAACATTGCAGAAGCAACGGAAACAGTTGTAGCAGAACCGGAAGGTGAAGAAGTAGCCGCTGATGAGTTGGAGCAAAGTATAGGCACAGCCAAATATACAAAGGACATGCCAGTAGATGAAATCTGCAAAATCATGACACTTGGCGAAGCCGGTGATGTGATTGTACCGATTGGCTCATGCAAGGATTGGACGTTGTCGCAAGTTGCAGACCGTCGTCCTGCAAGTTTGAAGTGGTATATTCACGGTTATGATGGTGACGATAACATTCTTCGAGCTGCAGCAACACTTATACGTGCAGCGTATGAGGAGAAAATGGCTAGTTAACCTTCGGCAAATTTGAGTGAAAGGAGGATTGGTTATGGGAAAAACGCATGATTTCCCATTTACGATTGAACAGGTTATCGCAATACTGCCTTTGAAGTACAGAAGACCGAGCGCAACAGGCATTTATGTGGATTGTCCATTTTGTCACGATAAGCGTGGCAAGATGCATATCGATTACGCAAAAGATGCTTGGAGATGCAATTACTGTGGTGAGGCAGGCGGTATGCTTCAATTATATGGGAGAATGAAGAATCTCACGAACTCAGAAGCCTATTGGGAAATCTGCGATGCAATCCAGAGTGGCGATTACTATTCAGACTGTTTCGTTGATAAGGACATGCAAGTTCATGTTCCCAAGATAGAACCAGCAGAGAGTTTACCGATTGCGGATGCACAGGTATTACATGATACATTTCAGGCATTGCTTGATGTATTAGAATTATCGCAAAAGCATCGGGAACACTTGCGAACGAAACGTGGGTTGACAGACGAGCAGATAGTAACGTTGGGGTATAAAAGTACACCGCCTTTTTATCAATGTCAGAGGTTGGCTAAGAGACTCATAGAACAGGGATGCACTTTAGAGGGTGTTCCGGGGTTCTATCAAAAGGACGGGAAGTGGACGATTAAGTTTTCATCTCGTACAACAGGAATCTTAATACCAGTGCGAGGCATTGATGGTTTGATAAAGGGATGTCAGATACGTCTGGATATACCAATTAAGGACAAGGAAGATCCGCTGGAGAAAGCAGGTACAAAGTATATTTGGCTATCTTCCGTAGGAAAACCAAAGGGAACATCTTCCGGCAGTCCGGCACATTTTGTAGGTAATCCAAATGCAAGGGTTGTGTATGTCACAGAAGGTTTTTTGAAGTCTGATATTGCACATTATCAGATGAATCGTTCATTTGCTGCAACCGCCGGTGCCAATAACACGGCACAGCTTGACAAAATGTTTGAGGTGTTAGCAAAGAACGGAACGCAACTGATTGTGGAAGCAGAAGATATGGATAAATATCGAAATGTGGCAGTTAATGCAGGTGCATTAAAAGTATACCAGTTGGCAAAAAAACATGGCATGGAATGTAAAGGTTTGAACTGGAATCCGAATTACAAAGGAATCGATGATTGGCAATTAGCCTTGAAACGAAATGTAATGGTAGAGGAGGAAAGTGTGAAGAATGATATATTAAGAGCAAGACAAGGATTTCGGATATACCAACTGGAAACCAGCCTTCTAAAGATAATTCCGTTTGCGTTTGCGGGTATTAAAGAACTGCATAAAGCAGAATATAAATATCCACCGGCATCGGAATATAGGTTAATACATGAAGGTTTGATGCCTTGTGATGAAAACGAGGACGATAAGGAGCGACTATTTCGGATTGCAAAGTATTTTGGAGATAGATTGCCAAAAGAATATTGCGGAAGAAGTGTTGCACCGTCGGATGTACTGGAACTGTTTGACGAAGATGGTAGAAGATATTTTTATTATGATGTCGACAGATTCTATCCGGTACAGTTTTCACCAATGCTAGCAAAGAAATAATTGTAAAAAGGGACAGAGTATAGGTAGCGTTTATGACCTATACTCTGTCCTTGTTTTGTAAAGGAGAGAAAAACTATGAGTATTGAGAACGATAATACTTTGACTATGATTGCAGAGCAAAAAGACGATGAGCGTCAAGAGGCAGAAGCAAAAGAGGCGCAAGAACTGTTGGAGCAGTTACGAAAAGAAGAGGAAGAAAAGGCTCAGGCTGAAGAAAAAGCGAGAAAAGAGCAAGAGGAAGAAGACGCCAAGCGTCGTGCTCACGAAGAATCTGAAGCACAGCGAAAAAGAGAGTGGGAGCGAAAGAAATTGGAAAAAGAGGAAGCAGAACAGGCTGCATGGGAAAATGCAGTTGCGATGGATGATGATTCTGTTATGAAAGCGTCTATGAAACGTGTCGGTGATGATGCAGAACGTATCACTCGTCGAAATATGAAACAGTGCGTAACAGAACATATTCAGACAAAATGTTTGGACGACGCTTCCTTTGCTCGTCAGGCTATGCATCCTAGAAAGAGCATGATAAATTGCTTTCGCTATATCAATCGCAAAGCAAGAGAATTTGTGGAGCAAGAGATGAAAGACAATGACGAAAAACCGACAAGTGAGGGCTATGGATGTGATGTTCCAGATGATTTGTGTTATCAATGGGCAGAGGCTTATTTTTGGGATTTGGAAGCAGCAGAAGATAAGGAAAAAGAGGAGAAATTTGTTCCAAGACCTTATACCGGAAAATCTGCGCCAAAGACGAAGAAAAAGGCTGAAAAGAAAAAGCCTGTTTCTAAGCCAGAACCAAAGACAGAGACGAAACCAGAACAGAAATCAGAAGAAGGGGAACAGATGTCTCTGTTTGAGGTGAGCGCATGAGAAAAAAGATAGATAAAAAGGCCTGTCGAAAGGTTTCTATTCCAAAGATGAAGTTCGACAAAGATAACGGACTTTTGCACTGTGAGCAAGTGGAATATGTGGTACGGGTACGAGCAAAGAATGTTGCGGGCAAGCGACTATTGGTTCTTTACATTTATGACATTAATCATGTCTTAAATGACGTTTTGATACCCACTTATGTTGTGTTCCAAGGGAAAGATAGTTTTTTGACCTTGGAATATTGTGAAGATGGAAAATCCAAATGGAGAAAAGCAGTTACAAGTCATTTGGGAGTACGAAGATATGGATTTGATAAACGATGCGCTTTTTATTCACATGCGGATGAGAAGAAAGTAATTCAATTTTGTGATCTGAATAGGGAAACAGGATTTGAAGCATTAAACAGTTTGCAAGTGGATATTCAGTGGCAACAACATCTGGAAAATGATATCAGAAAGCGTCGTAACATAAAGGCACAAGTGCAACCAGTTGACAAACTTGCTCTTCCGCGAGGATTGAAACCTTGGATTGTTAAGGAATTGCTTCCGGCACATTTTTACTATTCTTATCATAAAGGGAAACAAGAGCAACATGGATACTGCACACATTGCAAAAAAGATGTTGTCATAGTAAAACCTCGACACAATCGTTTGGCAACCTGTCCGAAATGTGGGAGGACGGTTACCTGTCATGCGGTAGGTCGAAAAGCTCGTGTGCGTGAAAAATTAACAACACAGGTAGTACAGCAAGTTGAGGATGGAATCGTTGTTCGCATTTGTAAGGCATATGTGAATTTTTCAGATTATAAAAAGCCTGAAATGCGAGTGCATGAGAACGCAAGAATTTTCTATCGAGTAGAGAATGGAGAGTGTGTTTCAAAGTCCTTTTATTACAGTTATGGCTATGATTCCATTACGAACTGGCGTAACGGAGACAGACCGGAAAGAAGTTTTTGGTATTACACATTTGAGGCGGATTTACGGGGATATGTTTATCCTTACAACTTGGACAAAGAGTTGAAAGGAACTCCGTGGCAATATTCTCAGTTGAAAGAATACTGTTTACATTTTCATATGCCGTTTTACATTCGTGCGTATTTGTATCATTACATTAAAGGTCCGGCATTGGAATATTTGATGAAATTGAAATTATATCAATTAACAAGTGATATCGTTTACAGTGATTTGGATTCGTCTTTTGTCTATCGTTCACCAATCAAATTGCAAGGAACGACACTGCAAGAAGTTTTAGGGGTAGAAAAAAAGTACATCCCACTTTTGCAGGAATGGAATGTCAATATGAATGGTTTAACATTGATGCAAAAAATGATAGACGCAGGATATTCACTTAAACAAGATTTCATTAACTGGTGCATGGAGCATCAAATATACCAACATCAAGATGTTATTCTTTGTCTGAATTATATGTCAATGGGTAAATTCATGCGTTATATGACAGAGCAATTTGACATACTACGCAAGTTTGATTCAAACAGGTCAATGGGAAATGTGGTTCATCTTTACAAGGACTATTTAAGGTTTGCAGGAGAAATGAATTACAATCTGCAGGACGACTTTTTGCTGTTTCCGCGAAATGTAAGAGATGCACATGATAGAGCATCTCAAATGTTTGACAGAAAAAAGGTGGAGAAGTACAACGAGCAGATTTCCGACCAATATGAGAACTGGTTAAAGCAGTATCAAATGGCAGGAAGAAAACTCATGATTGTTCCACCTAAAAATGCAGAGGAAATTGTAGCAGAAGGTCAAAAATTGCATCACTGCGTAGGCGGATATGTTACTCGTGTTGTAAAAGGAGAATGTGTTATTTTGTTTCTTCGTGAACGAAAACATCCGGAGACTCCGTTTTATACGATAGAGGTACAAAATGGTAAAGTCCAACAGGTTCGTGGAAGAGATAATTGTGCAGCAACATCAGAGATTAAAACCTACATGGAGCAGTGGAAGAAAGAGAAACTGAAACCGCTTATTGAAGTACAGGCGGCATAGGAAGGAATATGAATATGAAACAATTAGGAAACTTGGCAATTGTATGTGCGAAAAGAGACGATGTACTCATGCAGACATACGGCGGCAACGTCTTTGTATATGTGGGAGAAGGTCCGGAACGTACATCCATGTATGCCAAATGGGATGATGATAAGTCCATAAGTGAGTTTGTGAGAGAACTGAATTATGGCAAATATGCAAGAAAAGAAGGGATGATAGAAGATGAAAGAAGTATTAGAAATGCAGCGTGATTTAACAGCAAGGCTGAATAAGCACAGAAATGAGTATTATAACAAAAACGCACCAACAGTTACGGATGAGGTTTATGACAGGCTTTATGATGAATTAGTAAAACTGGAAAAACATACAGGCGTGGTAATGACAAATTCGCCGACACATTCCGTTGGTTATCCGGTGGTAGAAGGTTTGCCAAAAGCAGAACACGACATTCCGTTATTATCCTTAGATAAGACGAAATTAGTGTCACAGCTTCACAACTTTATAGGTGGTCGCCTTGTAAATCTATCTTTGAAATTAGACGGACTTACTACAGAGATTATCTATGAGGATGGAGAACTAAAAAGACTTTCCACCAGAGGAAACGGAGAAGTGGGTGAAGATGTCACACACAATGCTGGAGCAATCGAAGGAATTCCTTTGCGGATTCCATATAAAAAGCGATTGGTGTTAGCGGGTGAAAGTTTTATCCGAAATAGCGTTTTTGAAGAATTGCGAAAAGTATTGGTAGACAGTTCGGGAAAACCATACAAGAACAGTCGTAATCTGGCTGCTGGTTCTGTGCGTTCTTATGATGCTTCTAGTTGCGCTAAGAGAAGTGTAGAGTTTTTACCTTTCTCAGTCATTGAAGGATTGGAAGAATTAGAGGGTAGTGGAGACAGTAAGCGTGCTAAATTATTGAAACTCACAGACTTTGGTTTTGGAAAAGTACGGACAATTCAATTTACAGGTTCCAGACAGGAACTATTAGACTTGCATATTAAGGTATTAAGAGATAAGGCAGTAGAAGACGACCTTCCGATTGATGGTTTGGTTGTGACTTATGATTCTATTTCTTTTTCGCGTACCTGTGGTCGTACAGAACATCATTTCAAAGATGGAATTGCTTTCAAGTTTGAAGATGATTTGTTCGAGACAAAGCTAAAGTATATTGAGTGGACTCCTGGGCGAACCGGGGAAATTGCACCGGTAGCAGTTTTTGAAACGATTGAGATTGATGGATGCGAGGTGTCTCGTGCGAGTCTTCACAATCTTTCGTTTATTGAGAGGTTGGAACTTATGCCGGGAAATCGCATCTTGGTAAGCAAGCGGAATATGATTATACCGCATGTAGAAGAAAATCTAGATCGTGGAAACTTTGACTTAGATGCAGTGATTCCGAAAGTCTGTCCGTGCTGTGGATATGAAACGATGATACATACCACAGAAAAACGGGAAGAAGGGGAAACAAAGCTGATAAAAACTTTGCATTGCCATAATCCAAATTGCGAGATGCAGAACTTACGTAAGTATGTGCATTTTGCAAGCAAAAAGGCAATGGACATCGAAGGATTATCAGAAGCGAAGTTAGAACAATTTTTGTCGCACGGCTGGCTTCATGACTTTACGGATATTTTTAGATTAGATGCATATCGAGATGAGATTATCCGATTAGAAGGTTTTGGAGAAAAGTCATGGCAGAATTTGTGGAGTGCGATTGAAAGAAGCAGAAACACAACCTTTGAACGCTACTTGATTGCAATGGATATTCCAATGATTGGGAATACCAACAGCAGTGCGTTGGGGAAATGTTTTGATTGGAATCTCAGAGCATTTGAGGTTGCAGTGGATAATGGATATGATTTTACGCAACTGCCGGATTTCGGGGAAACGTTACATAACAATATTCACGAATGGTTTCAGGTAGAAGAAAATCGAATTTTATGGGAGGAATTACAAATGATGGTAAATATCGAAAAGAAAGAAGTACAAACATCTGCAGTGCAGAACAATCCATTTATAGGAAAAACAATTGTTGTTACAGGCAGGGTTGAACCGTACACTCGAGACGGTATCAATGCAAAGATTATTTCACTGGGAGCGAAAGCAGGAAGTTCAGTATCAAAAAATACTGATTACTTAATCTGCGGCGAGAATGCAGGAAGTAAGCTTGCTAAAGCACAGTCATTGGGCGTAAGCGTCTTATCACCTGTAGAGTTCTTTCAGATGATTGGAGAATAAGATTATGGACGAATTAAAGAAAGAATTTTATGAAGTAATGTATAAATATCAGAAGAGTTTTAGTGAGAACGGAGTAATGGCGAACCTCAATGCTTGGGCGCAAAACAAGGCTCCGCTACTCGAACTCCTTCGCAGGCATCCGTTATGGAATGAGGAGGCGAAGGCAATTGTCTTTACTTTTGATGAAGGGCGAGATATAGACCCGAATACAGTTGATGAATTTAATTTTGCAATGGAGGAGATCGCGAGAGAGCAGATTGCTGATGAAGACCGATTTGCGAATTTTCAAACGGCACTTAGAGCAGCGACCTCGGAATATAACAGTACATTGCCAGAAAGAATTTTGGAGATTGTACGTGCAAATGGTGGAATCAAGTGCGCTACAGGGCAAAAGACAAGTCGAATTATTGGTAGATTGTGTTCGGCGTTTGGCGTTGATAAGCATAAGCAATATAATTCGATTTTTGCACAACTTTCAGATTCGTTAACGCCATTACACATTTATAAGACGGCATTATTATCCGTGCATCCGTGCGATTTTTTGGAAATGTCTAGTAAAACCAGCACCTGGAGTTCTTGCCATGGATTAGTAAATGGCTCATACCAAGCGGGAACGCTTTCGTATATGACCGATGATGTCAGCATGGTATTCTTTACCGTTGATTCAGATGTCACGAACCATTTTTACAGAGCAGCTAGAAGAACAAGGCAAATGTTTTTCTATCAGAAAAACTTGTTGCTTCAATCCAAATTGTATCCAAAAGATGCGGCAGACTATAACGAACTGTATCGAGGTATCGTGCAAAGAGCAATTGCAACTTGTCTTAGCGTACCGAATCGATGGATTTTAAAGAAAAAAAGAGAAAATATAATGGGATATTTTGAAAGTGGAGAAGGTAGTCAGCAATACGCGGATTATGATTACAGCGGAAATGTATCTTTGTTAAAAGAAAGTACAGAATACGGGCATCTGATAATTGGAAAGCCGTCATTATGCGTTTGCTGTGGAGCGGTCTTTAGTGGAAACAGAATACAATGTCATTGTCAGGACCTTGTTGTTTGTAAGGAATGCGGACAAACGGTATCCAAAAGAAATGCGAGATATACAGACGGAGCATATTATTGCAATTCTTGTTTGCATATTTGTGCCGTGTGTGGTGAAGCAACAAGTGGAACTATGTACCCAGCATACAATCGAAAAGGAGAACTGGTGGAAATTTGCAGCGCTTGTTATCAGCAAGCATTAGAACCATGTGCGGCATGTAGTGTGAGAGGGCTTTGTCAGATCATTGGAAGTACCTTTTGCCAACGTGCAGCAGTTACGGCAGTAGCAGGAGGTGGCACGAGATGATGAATTTTGAAGAAATCTTACAGATGAGACAAAAGGAGTTAAAACATGCGCTTTCTAAACATTTAAAGCAGATGGGCTATGAAGTAACCAGCAAGAGAGGATTCTTATATGGCAGAGGAGAAGTTCCGGTTCTCTTGGTGGCACATTTAGATACTGTTCACAAGGAAACGGCAAGTATTATCTGTCGCTCAGAGGACGGAAGATTTATGATGTCACCTCAAGGAATTGGAGGCGATGACCGATGTGGTGTGTATATGATTCTGCAGATTATCAATCAGGTTCGTTGCCATGTACTATTTTGTGAAGACGAAGAACGTGGCGGAATTGGTGCGAAAGAGTTTGCGAAAAGTGGAATAGAAGTTGATGTCAACTTTCTTGTTGAAATGGATCGCAGAGGTAATAATGATGCTGTGTTTTATAATTGTGACAATCCGGAGTTTACAGAATTTGTCTGTTCTTTTGGTTTTCAAAAAGCAAGAGGGTCATTTAGTGATATTTCGGTTGTGGCTCCGTATCTGAAGACGGCAGCAGTAAACATCAGCGCAGGATATTACGGGGAACACCATCTACATGAAACAATCGATTGTATGGCAATGGAAAACAATGTTGAGCGAATCATTCGGATGGTGCAGGCAAAGACGGATAAATATCAATACATGTCTTATTATGAAGCTCCATATCGTTCATGGTATAAACAGGAAAGTTTATTTGACTGGTATGGGGATGAGAGAGGAAAAGAGAAGTTTTTGATGGAACTTCCATGTGATACAAGATTTGTGATGAATGGTCGGGAAATCGAACCGACTTGTACATATCTTATAGATGGGAATGGTAAGGTGTATGCGAGTATTCCGGAATTGGATGCTGCAGTCCTAACTGAAAATGTAATGGTCTATAACTCCGAAGGGAAAGAACCAGTGTTTTCCACTTATGATGCAAGACTAACAAGAGTGCTTTCTATGGAAGATGCATTGGAACAGTTAGAAAAGGATGCAGGCTGATCGAAATATCAGCAAAAGGTTATATGTTCGGGGGTGTCAGGTTGAAAGACTTGGCATCCTTTTTTGTGGGAAATTGTTGAAATAATACGCATTACAGTCGTAATAAATGAGTGTAAAACAAAAGCAAAAGGAGATAACTATTATGTTAATTAGTATTGACCATGGAAACAAACAAATTAAAACAAAACACAAAACATTTGTGGCAGGACTTTATGAAAGCGACACCAGACCACCTTTTGGGAAAAACGTGTTGTACTACAATGATAAGTATTACTCGTTGGTTGAGAAACGTATCCCTTATATGAGGGATAAGACAGTTGATGAACGTTATTTTGTTCTAACATTATTTGCTATTGGATTTGAATTAGCAGAGAAAAAAATAAATGGAAGCGAAACAATAGATGTGCAGCTTGCCATTGGTTTGCCACCGGCACATTATGGTTCGCAATATGAACGATTTGAGAACTATTTTCTGAATCGAGGTATCTTGGATTTTCAGTTGGATGGCATGGATTACTCTGTACATATTAGCAGGGCGCTTTGCTTTCCACAAGCATATGCAGCGGTGATGCCGATATATCAACAGATTCAGCAAAGTCCGAAAGTGACAGTAGTAGACATTGGAGGCTATACGGCCGACTATCTATTTATTCGCAATGGAGAAGCCGACCTTTCTGTTTGTGATTCACTAGATAATGGAGTGATTATGCTTTACAACAATATCAAATCAAAAGTCAATGCAGACTTTGATATATTATTGGACGAAACGGATATTGATGCAATTTTGAAGGACAAAGAAACGGAATATGATGAAAGCATTATTAAAGTTGTAAATGAATTGGCACAAGTATTTGTTGATAATCTATTCGGAAACTTACGTGAACGAATGGTGGATTTGCGTTCCGGAAAGGTTGTCTTTGTGGGTGGAGGTTCTGTGTTACTTGAAAAGCAAATAAGGTCATCCGGAAAAGTAAACTCAATAATATGGGTGAAAGAGATTGGGGCAAATACAAAAGGATATGAGCTTTTATACAAAGCATCTTGCATGGGGTGATGACGAATGGCAAAGAAAGACCCATATAAGTTCACAATTCAATTTAACGGAGGAGATCCGTCACACATACAGATTGCAGGGATGTTAAATCAACAAGGAAGACGAAAAGCGCAGTTTATTGTAAATGCCATAATGCATTACATACATTGTAGTGAAACACCGAATATTCTAGAACCAATGATACCAGATATAGATATGCTTGAAAAGGTTGTGCTTCAAATAATGGAGAGACAAGACAAGAAGAATAATGTATCGGGAAATAATACAAAAATGGAAGTGAGGCGCCCAATAAAATCAGAGGAGATTGATTTGGGTGATACTATAGATGTGTTGGGGAAAGAAGGTTTGGACGTTATTGCAAAAACAATGGCAAGTTTCAGAATGTAAAGTATAGTGACTATAACTTTGGGTATGAATTTTCGCAAGTGAAATAAAACTTACAACAAATGCGTCATTTGTGTTAAAATAGATTTACTATACTGAGAACTTGGAGAAAGTAGGACAAATTAAATGATTCAAGATTTACATTCACATACTTATTATTCTTTTTGTGGGGGAGATAAACCTGAAGAAATCGTTGAAGCCGCTATTGATGGGGGTATTGACTTATTTGGAATTACAGACCATAACTATGGAATAGGCAATGGTAGAAAAAATGTTTTTGTTGCTTCAAAAGAAGAGGTTGTTGATGATTATGAAAGAACATTACTCCGTTACTATGACCATATGAAATTAGTTAAGGAAAAGTATGCGAATAAGATTCGTATTTTGTGCGGAATTGAGATTGCGACTTTAAAAGGTAAAAGGCTCGCATTACCTGATTCGGCAGATGTTTCTTTTTTTGACTATTGCCTTATTGAACACATTGATGCAGAGGAAGAATCCATTGTAAATGGAGATTTGTTTGGGTTTGCAAATAGATGTGGCTGTTCGGTGGGAATTGCACATACGGATATGTTTTCATTCATAGAAAAACTAGGAGAAAGACCGGAACAATATTTCAGACAGATGGCAGAGTCAAATATATTTTGGGAGATGAATGTAAGTTATGACAGTATCCATAATTATAGAGAGCATGCATACATGTTGGAATTTTTTTCAAACAAGGAACAACAGAACATTGTAAGGGAGTCAGGTGTGCGTTTAAGTGTCGGTTTTGACGGACATCGTGTGAAGGACTATCTTCCAGAACGTGTTGCCCGATATTGTCAACAGATTACAGAAATGGGTATTAAATTGGCATTTGAGTAAATAGCATCTTATAATGGTAAAAAAGTAAAATTGTGTTTCGTGTTCTAATATGAAACTTTTATAAGAGAAATATAATACCGATGTGATCATCAGTATACTGTTGATTACATCGGTATTTGGTTAGATAGAAGACAAAACTACAATATATGTTTTACTTCTTGTGTAACTTCTATTAACAATTTCGCATATTCTTTAATCGTTGCCTCCGGAAACCTCAACGAAGGTCCACTGACGCTGATAGCACCTTTCAGTTGTCCGTCTTCGTTCAATAGAGGAACAGCAACACATTTCACGCCGAATTCATGTTCCATATTATCAACAGAGTAGCCATTTCTACGGATAAAATTAATTTCGTTCCATAATTCTTCCGGCGTTGTTTTCGTATCCGGTGTAAATGGTTTCATGGGTTTTGCAAGTATGCGGTTGATGGTTTCATCATCCATACATGAGAGTAGAGCCTTTCCGATACCAGTACAATACAAAGGTGCTCGGATACCGATAATCTCCCCACCAGCTGCGTACGGTGAATATGAAGCATCAATATATAAAACTTCATTGTTAGATACAGTTGCCAAAAACACAGTTTCTTTCAATTCGGCTGATATCTGGGAAAGGTATGGGCGCATGATAGAAAGCATCGAATTACTCTTGCGAAATGAGTTGCCAAGTTCAGCAGCTTTGTTGCCTAAGCGATATTTCTGAGTTGCTTCATCATATTTTAACAATCCATAAAGAGTAAATGTAGAAAAGATGTTATGTACAGTACTCTTTGGATAACTGAATTTTCTTGCTAAATCACTAACACCGTATTCGTAAGGTGGTTGTGTAAACATGTCCAGCAAATTCATTGCTTTTAGTAAAGATTTTACCTTTGGTTCTTCCACGATGGTTGCTCCTTTAAAGTTCATTATGTATGAAATCATATCACACAATGGTTAAAAAAGTCAATGGGAGCAATGCTACTACTGTTTTGATAGTAAGAAGATGAATTGTATCAAAGCAGTTTCTGATTAGATCATATTGACATTTGTAAGCATTATATATATAATAAGACTTGAATTAATGAAAGGCGTTCTGTAATAGTGAACATAATCACTAAACAGATAAGGTGTGAATATGAATGTATTGAATAAGGATGTATTAGAGAAACAACTAGAGAATACAATTATATCAGATATCCAAAAGGGTACAATAGGAGGAGCAGCTGTGGCTGTGATGCAGAACGGTAAAACAGTATATCAGAATTGCTTTGGTAATGACAAATTAGGGGTTAATGTTACTGAAAATACATTATTTCGATTGGCATCTATGACAAAACCTATTACAACAGTGGCGGTATTGTTATTAGTTGAAAGAGGTTTGCTTGATCTGGATATGAAAGTGTCTCGTTTTATTCCGGAGTTTGCACAAATGTATATAGGAGAAAAACAAGGAAATGAAGTAAAAAATGTGGTTCTTGCCACTACTCCAATTACTCTTCGACATCTTTTATCTCATTCTAGTGGAGTGGGTAGTGGTGTTGTAGGCGATTTCGTAAGGGATAATATCCCTGCAACTGACAGAACATCACTTAAAAAAGTAGTAGAATACTATTCTCAAAACCCATTAGATTTTGAACCAGCTACCAAACAATTTTACAGTGGTGTGCATGCGTTTGATGTGTTGGCTCGCATAGTAGAGATTGTTTCTGCAATGCCGTATGATGAATTTCTAAAAAAAGAAATATTTGAACCCCTTGGTATGTTAGATACGACTTTCGCACCGACTGCCGAACAATGGAATCGAATGATACCGATGCATAATTACGTGGATGACAAGGCAGTAATTGCTAACTTGCCGGAAAACACCATATTTGGTGGGATACCAACATCATGTTGTTGTGGAGGAGCGGGATTAGCATCTACATTAAATGACTATAAGAAATTTGCTGATATGTTATTACATAAAGGGGTTTCGGGAAACACGCAATTAATTAGCGAAAAGATGATAACTCAGATGGCAACGCCACAATTATCAAAAAGTCTAATGGGAGGACCAGTCGTTTGGGGGTTGGGTGTTCGAATAGTTATTGATGAATCATATGTAGATTTGCCTGTTGGTTCATACGGTTGGAGTGGTGCATATGGAACACACTTTTGGGTTGATCCGGAAAATAATATTACGGCAATTTATTTAAAGAATTCATTTTATGATGGTGGTGCGGGTGCAATCACAGCAAAACAATTTGAAAAAGATGTAAAAAAAGCACTGTAAAAAATGTATATGAGCGTTATTTTTGAAAAGAGTGGATTGGGTTCGTTATAGAACTCAGACCACTCTTTTTTTGAGACATGGGAAAGACGAAGCTTAAACATTGTAAAGTATCGTAACCTTACTGTAAAAAACAAACAAAAAATATTGACATTGATAATAATGTATTATAAAATATAGTAAAGTCAAATATGAAACTGCGTTCAACAATAATGAACGGAATGGAGGAAGAATGAAAAAATTATCAGGAGTTATTACAGCGCTAATGACAGTAGCTGATGCAAATGGAAAAATTGATATTGGTGCTACTCTTAATTATGCTAAACATTGTGTTGATGGAGGAGTAAATGGTTTATTTGTTTCGGGTACCAATGGTGAAGGTATTAATTATTCAATACAAGAAAGACTAAGTCTCGCAAAGGTATTGGTTGAAGAACTTAAAGGAAAAGTAGATATCTGTATACATACAGGTGCATCACGATTAGAAGACACAATCGCTTTGACAAAAGGTGCCTATGAATTGGGAGCAGATTGTGCAGCAATTGTTACACCTGCTTTTGTCGTTTATGAAGATGAAGAATTGTTTCAATACTATTGCTCGATTTCTACATCTGTACCCGAAGATTTTCCTATCTATATGTATAATATTCCACCACGTACAGGCAACGATATTAAGCCTAGCGTAGCAAAACGAATATTTGATAGTTGTAAGAATGTTGTAGGTATGAAAGCAAGTTTCTGCGATTTGCAAAGAGCCATGGAGTATTTATCATGTGATGGAATGGCCTTGCTACAGGGCTCTGATGTATATCAACTTGAGTTCTTGGCTATGGGTTGTGATGGTATTATTTCTGGTCTTTCAGGTGTCTATCCTGTTCCTTTTGTAAAGGTAAAAGAAGCGTGGGAAGAACAAAATATCGATGAAGCTAGAAAGTGGCAAAATGTCTGTTTTGATGTGATGAAAACACTTGATTGTGGAAATGTGATGGTTATGCAGGCTGCCATGGAAATTAAAGGTTTTGATTCTACCAAAAGTAAATGTCAGACATTGAAGAAAAGAGAAGAACTAGAAATGAAGTTAAAAAAATTGGATGAAAAGATTACGTCTTTGTTATAGTCATTTTCCTTTTTGAGGTATTTTCCGTATTTTTCCAACATTTATATGGGAGAAATATGTAATAATGGAATTAGAAAATTAATAGGAGAGTGGAACAATGAGAGGTTATTCAGGATGGTATTACAAACCATTTTACAGTTTGGATGAAAAACACAGAAAACAGTATCCATACATTGCTGCACTTCGTCCAAAAGATGGGTGTGTTGAGATTGAATGGTATGATGATAAATATATATCTGTGAATCATAAGTTGTGCTTATGGGATGAGAATAATATATGCCGTGAAATTATCGTAGATAGTAATCATGTCATGGTTGAAGGACTCGAAAACGGGATGACATATCAGCTATGCATCAAGGATATTAATGATGACGAGCGTAGTTCTCAAGTAAGGAAGGTAGTTGCTGCTCCGGTTGTTGGGAATCCAATCAACTATTTGCATCCTCAAGATGAGTGTTATGCATTTTCTGGACGGGCACTTTGTAGTCCTTCTATTATGAAAACAAAAAGTGGCACGCTACTTGTGAGCATGGATGTATATGCAAATGTTCGAGGTCAAAATTTAACCAAAATCTTCGCCTCGTACGATGAAGGGAAAACATGGAACTATTTAACGGATTTATTTCCATGTTTTTGGGGCAAGTTATTCGAGTATAATGCTTCACTATATATGCTTGCTTTTACAACAGAGTATGGCAATTTAATAATTGGGAAGTCGGACGATGAAGGGAAAACATGGTCCGAATTTGTTACGTTATTTGCTGGAAGCGGAAACAGATGGTGTGGAGGACCTCATAGAGCACCACTTAATATCGTGGAACATGATGGAAGACTTTGGGCCGCCGTTGACTTTGGTACATGGGAAAAAGGTGGTCATATGTCAGGTGTGTTATCGGTTGGTGTGAATGATGATTTTATGAAAGCCGAATCTTGGACAATGAGTGAATTTTTACCATACAACTCTGAGTGGGAAGGTGCGGCTAAAGGAGAAAGCCAAGGATGTCTAGAGGGCAATATTGTAAAACTTCCTGATGGTACATTGTGTAATTTTTTGCGTTATCAAATCAACAATTGTGAGCCAAATCATGGACGTGCGGTTGTGTTGAAAATAGATTCAACACGTCCGGAAAAACAGCTGGAATTATACAAGGTCATTGATTTCATGGGTGGGTTGACTAAGTTTTCAATTACCTATGATGAAGTATCAAAACAATATATTGCATTAATTAATCGAGTTATAGATAAAAACAAGCCTATGAGTAGGAATGTACTTTCTTTAATACAATCAAAAGATGCTATTCATTGGGATTTTGTGCGAGATGTGGTGGATGGTTCTGGTTATGATGATGCGGCGGAAAAAATAGGAGTTCAATATCCTGATGTTTTAATTAATGGAAGTGATCTGTTGTGGGTTCAGAGGACAGCAATGAATAATGCAACAAATTATCACGACTCTAATTATATCACGTTTCATAGATTACATGATTTTCGTAAATATATTTGTAGAAGGCAAGGGGAATGAAAATGAAACAAAAGTTATACGAAAAGAGAGGTAAAGGGGCGATAGCTTTTATCGTTGCAATGAGCCTTTTAATGACATGCATACCTGTGTCGGCGGCGGAGATGCTTGACAAACCAATTTCAGAAAAATTTGGTGGACAAAGCGGGATGGTTGTAGAAGGAGTATCTGAGCAACCAACCTATGCTGATTATCGAAAAGAGTTAACAGATACTTATCTAGACAGTGAAATTAAGTATACGCTGGGCATAGAGTTGTTTGGCAACGATGATTCGCAACTATCATCAAGAGAAGTAGATGGTAAAACTGCGTTATATTGGGATGACAAAACGATGGAATTGACATGGGAAGTCAAAATAGAAGAAGCAGGATTATATACATTGGCTTTGGACTATTATTTAGACGGAGAAAAAGCCTATGTGGCTAAACGTAACTTGTATATAGACGGGGAAATGTTATTTGAGGAGTCTGTTGGGCTTGCCTTTACAAAACGTTACGAAGAGAAGAACAAGGAAAAAGTGAACGCATATGGCGATCAAATAAGAGGAGATAATGTGGCTGTTAACCAGTGGCAAACGATGGATTTGATTGATTCCTCTGGTATTTGTGACACTCCTTTTGAATTCTATTTCGAAAAAGGTTTACATAAGATTACACTTTCATATGAAGAAAAAGATATGTACGTGGGGAATCTGTATGTTTTAGCATCTAAGAAAACAAAAACTTATAAAGAAGTATTGAATGAATACAAGGAAAAAGGATATCAAGAAGTCAAAAATCAAGAGTTGACATTTGAAGCGGAGGACGTGGTTGTTTCCACGAATGATGTTACAATACGTCGGCAAAATTCGACGGATGTAACGGTTACACCATATGATTATTCTATTAAATATCTCAATGTCTATGGTGGCGGAAGATGGGCATCAGGAGGCAAAGAAATTTCATGGAAAATAGATGTTCCAGAAACAGGTTTGTATAAAATCGGGTTGAGAGCATTAACAAATTATACAGACGGATTAAATGTATATCGTCAAATTACAATTGATGGTGAGGTGCCTTTTGCAGAGTTGCTATCATATAAGTTCCCATATAATTCTTCATATTCCACTATTCAAATAGCCGATGAAGATGGAAATGCATATTTGTTTTATTTGGAAAAAGGGGAACACAATTTTGGAATGACCGTAAAACAAGGTGAAATGGCTAATGTTATTATTTCAATTGAAAATGACATGTCAATTCTCTCCGATATGCAGCTTGAGATTAAGAAATTAACTGGTAGTGAAGTTGACCCAAATTATGATTATCAATTTTTCAAAAACATACCAGAGTTGAAAGGGCAGTTCGAAACCGTCATTGCTAGTTTACAAGAAAAAATCACATATTTGAAGCAGTGCACAGGTGGAACGCCTTCAGTTGCGAGTAGTATGAATAGCATACTGGTACAATTACAGGATATGTTAGAAGACCCGTTTTCTATTGCAAAGAATTATGAGGATATTTCGAATGCACAAACGACGTTAGGAACATGGTACACCTCACTTTTGTCTGCGGGCATGCAATTAGATAAGATATACGTGAATTCCACAGATGTTGAAACAGAGGATATCAAACATAATGTGTTTAAAAACATATGGGCTAATATTGTTTCGCTATGGATATCATTCACACGAAGCTATAATTCTATTACAGGTAGTTTGGATGAAAATGTAGAGATTACACAAGAAATAGATGTGTGGATAGCACGTGGTACAGAATGGGCTCAAGCAATTAAAGACTTGGCAGATGAAAGTTTCACACCCGAAACTGGCATTTTAGTAAATGTTAAGACTGTGCCAAGTTCTCAATTAAATGCGGGAAGTGCCAATGTTCTGTTATTGTCTATAACCTCAGGGACACAGCCAGATGTTGCGTTAGCAGTGTCATCAACTTCTCCGGTGGATTTTGCAATTCGTGGTGCTAATGTGGATTTAACACAATTTGAGGATTATGAGGAAGTTGTTACACAGTTTTATCCAGAAACATTAGTACCTTATGAATATTTAAATGGAGTTTATGCCTTGCCAGAGACAATGGATTTCAAGGTGTTATTTTATCGTAAAGATATTGTTTCGGAACTTGGAATTGAAATACCTGAGACACGTGAAAATTTGTATTCAAAGACATTACCTGCTTTGTATAATGCTGGTTATGAGTTTTATTATCCAAGAGATGAAAAATCATTTATCTTACAATACGGTGGAGAATACTACACGGAAAATGGTGCTCAATCTGCTCTGGATTCTCCCGAAGTTTATGAAGGTTTAATGGAAGCAACAGAGTTATATACACAGTATGAGATTCCTATTTCAGCAAGCTTTTATAATCGATTCCGAACAGGTGAAATGCCGATGGGAATTGGAGACTATTCACTGTATTTGCAACTATTAACAGCGGCACCTGAAATTTCTGGGAAATGGGGAGTTGCGTTAATACCAGGATTGGAGAATGAAGATGGCAGTATAGACCGAACAACAGCGGCATTTAACAGTACTAGTGATATTATTTTAAGTAACACAGGAAAAGAACAGGAATCGTGGGAATTCTTGAAATGGTGGTCCTCAGCAGAGACACAAACAGCTTTCTGTCAGGAAATAGAGGCCTCACTAGGAACCGAAGCAAGATGGAATACAGCTAATGTAGAAGCGTTCGATTCGTTGGCATGGAAGCGAGAAGATTTAGAAGTTATAAAAACAATGATGAAAGCGGACCGTGAGGTTCCAAACGTTGTAGGTGGATATTACACGAATAGACATATGACCAACCTTTGGAACAAAGTTGTCGTGAATGGAGAAAATTTAAGAGATTCCTTAGAAGAAGCGATATTGGAAATTAATAAAGAGCTTCGAATGAAGCAGGAGGAGTATGGTATTACATATGAATAGAATAGTAACCAAGAAAAAACGAAAACTTACATTGACACAAAAATATAATATTTATGGTTATGCATTTATGCTTCCTTTTTTTCTCTTGTTTTTTATATTTACGATAATTCCGGTATTTGTAGCTATTGGTCAGAGTTTCACGCAATACGACATGATTAATCCTGCCAAATTTGTAGGACTAAACAATTATAAATTATTGTTATTAGATGATGACGTGTTTATTGTTGCTATAAAAAACACAATGATTTTTGCGTGCATTACAGGACCATTATGTTTCATGCTTTCTTTCTTTATTGCATGGATTATAAATCAGATGAAGTGTAGAACCGTGTTTGCATTAGGATTCTATGCACCGTCTGTTATGAGTTCGGTTGCCATTTCTGTTGTGTGGTTATACTTCTTTTCAGGGGACCGATACGGATTGATAAACAATATCTTAATAAATATTGGCCTTATTTCATCGCCAATACAATGGACAACAGATTCTAATTACATATTGGCCGTAATTATTTTGGTGCAAATATTTACCGGAATGGGAACTAATTTCTTGGTATTTCTTGCTGGGTTTCAAAATCTGTCAAAAGAACTATCAGAAGCAGGAAAAATAGATGGAATTAAGAATCGTTGGGAAGATTTACGATACATTGTATTTCCGCAGATGAAACCGCAGCTTTTGTTCGGAGCAATCAATGCAGTAGTTGCAGCATTTGGAGTATACGATATTGCAGTAGCAGTTGCTGGTTTTCCGAGTACGAACAACGCCGGACATACGATTGTGGGACATTTGTACGACTATGCTTTTATCAGATTTGAAATGGGTTACGCATCGGCAATAGCAGTAATTCTGTTCTTTATTACATTTGTATTTGGACGTGTCATAATGCGCGTACTTAGTACCAACGATTAGAGGTGAGAAAAAATGCAGAAATGGAAAAGAAAATTAAAAAAGGTAACGCCTGGATGGGTGGCAGTTTATGCCATTATGGGTATTTTAGTAGCCTTCATGGCATTGCCTTTGGTTTATATTATAAACTCAGCATTTAAACCATTGGATGAGTTGTATATTTTCCCACCAAAATTCTTGGTGGATAATCCTACCTTACAAAACTTTACTGAACTGTTCTCGACATTAGGTGAAGCAACTGTACCATTTATACGAAATATTGTAAACTCTCTAGTACAGACTAGTGGAATCGTCATATTAACGTGTGCAGTCTGCGCATTGGGTGCTTATGGGATGGTTATCTATCATCCGCCGGGTTCCAAACTTTTATATGAGATTGTTATATCAGCATTGATGTTCTCTACTCATGTTACGCAAATATCAAGATATTTGGTAGTTAACGAAATGAAGTTGGTTAATACATTTTGGGCGTTAATTTTACCATCAGTGGCAACGGCATATAATTTCTTCTTGCTGAGGCAGTTTCTTGTATCATATCCGAAGGAATTGATCGAAGCGGGACGAGTGGAAGGAGCAAGTGAAATGCGCATCTTTTTGAAGTTAGTACTTCCTGCTATGAAACCGGCTTTGTCTACATTGGTAGTGCTGTCCTTTGTGTCTAGTTGGAATGACTACTTTTCAGCACTTATTTATACCACAGATGAGGCTATGCGTACACTCCCGTTAGCACTTCAGACAATTGCAGGGGGTGCTGGTTCTGCTGCCATTGGAAATGCAGGAGCGACATCGGCGGCAACGATGCTAATGACGATTCCAACAGTTATTTTATTTGCAATATCGCAGAAAAATGTTATGGAAACCATGACGTATTCTGGAATTAAAGGATAGAAAGGAGAGGTGAGGCAACATTGAAACATAGAAAAAGAATTTTTGGGGTTATATTGTCGATACTACTCCTCGGAGCGTCATTTACAACAAACGCAGCAAGTGACAGTTATGTGTTAGATGGAATTCAAAGGATTTCTATTCCCGCACTTTATGAAAAGGATGAAGTTTTCCAATCTTTTACAGATGAGAATGGTGAAGTTTTATATTTGAGCAAGCCACAGGATTTATATATTAGTCAACAAGGCAATATATTTATTGTGGACTCTGGTAACAATCGTGTTATCAAGGTGAATTCGCAAGGAACAGTAATAGGTATATATAATGATGCCAATGGAAGTAGTTTTAATAATCCACAAGGAATCTATGTAGATGAAGATGAAAATATGTATATTGCCGATACAGATAATGGTAGAATTGTTCATTTGGATTCATTAGGGAACTATGTGGAAGAGTTAGGAAAGCCAGATGGCCTTCCGGGTAGTGAAACGTCATATAATCCTGCAAAACTTTCTATAAGTTCGACGGGAACAATATACGTAGTGAAAGGACAAAACATCCTTTCAATTGATGCAAACAATAATTTTAAAGGATATATTGGTCAAACTGAAATTGGATTTGATTTGACAGATGCTCTTATTCGTATTTTTGCTTCTGAAGAGCAACAGGCTACATTAACTCGTAGAACTGCAGCTACATACAATAATATTGCAATTGATGAAAAAGATAATCTTTATTGTGCATCAAGAGATAGTAAAATTGGTGAGATAAAAAAACTGAATACTGTAGGGACAAATACATACCATGAAACGGGAGGAGCAAGTGCATTTTCCATTAATATTGCTTCAATATTTTTGTCAAATAGTTATATATCTTCTTCTGGAACAGCTTTTTATGGTGATAGAACTGATGATCAAGGAGAAAGCATTGAACCAAACCTGGTAGATGTGGCTTTTGATAAAAACGGACTAGTATATGCTCTAGATGCGATTACATGTCGAGTCTTTGTATATGATGCGGAAGGTGAATTATTAGGAACAGTTGGTAGTACAGGAAATCAGAAGGGAAAATTTGTTACACCATCTGCAATTGGAATCGCTGAAGACGGAACAATATACGTTTTGGATTCCAATTTGAACAGTGTACAAAGCTTTAAACAAACTGCATTTAAAGAGTCTATTGCACAAGCACTCACTCTTTACTATGGCGGAAAATATGTAGAATCTCAGGCATATTGGAAGGAAGTTCTTGCTGTAAATGAGAACTATAATTTGGCTTTAAAAGGGATGGGTCAGACTTGTTATAAAGAAGGAGACTACACAAAAGCAATTCATTATTTTAAACAAGCAGGTGACGTAGACGGATATTCTGATGCATATGGTAGAAGATTACATGATTGGATTCGGGCAAACTTTTATCAGTTTGTAATTTATCTTATTTTAATTGTAGGAGTTTGTTTGGCTTATTTTTATATGTTAAATCGCGCATCGAAAAGTGTGTGTGTACTTCATGATACAGCAAATGAAAAGAGGTTCGAATATCCTCAGATGTTGAAGTTGTGTTTTGCGACTTTATTTCATCCTTGTGAAACATTGGAAAATGTAAGATATATGCGAGGCAAATTAAAATGGTCTCCTGCTTTAATTTTTGTCGGGCTAACTGTATTAGTGCGAATCATCTATATGAACATAATACATTATCCTTTAGCAGATGTGGATTTAAAAGACGCGAGTTATTTATTAGAGGCAATTAAATTTATCCTTCCTTTTGTTACTTTTATTATTGCAGCTTATGCAGTAACTGCAATTCTTGAAGGTGAAGTAAAGTTTAAAGAATTGTTTTTTGCGGGCTCGTTGTGTTTTTCGCCATATTTTGTGTTTACATTACCGCTTGGAGCATTTTCACATGTGTTAACTGGAAACAATGCAAAGATGTTTTCAACAATACAGACAATCTTGCTAATATGGATGTTGTTTTTGTTTTTCACAGCTGTGCGCGTGACTAATAGATATTCTGTCAAAAAAACGGTCAGTATTGTAATTTTAAGCATCATTACAATGGTGCTAATATGGATTGTCGCATTTTTAATCTTAGTATTATGGAATCAGTTGTATCTGTTTATAACAGGTGTATTAACTGAAGTAGGAATAATTACAGGGTAGAGAGGAGTTCAGCTATGAAAAAAATAAAAAAATTATTATTGCCGATGCTACTTCTTTTTGCTGTAGTAATGATAAATTATGGTGCTAATAATGATGAAATAGAACAGACAAATATGCAGGCTGGTTCTGGAAGTGACACAATTACTATTGAAAACGGCGATGTACAAGTGGTTTATGATGTCAAACAGAAGTTTTTGACTATACAGGATCCATATGGATATAGTTGGGATAGTGTAGTTCATGAAAACTTGTATAGCAGTGAGAAGTTAAATGATACGTGGGAAAAGAATGTAAGATCAATTTTACATATTACCTATGGTGATATTTCAGATAAGAATCCGTCACTAAAAAAAGCATTCAGTAATACTGCAGAGATAACAGCTCAAAAAGTAGGTGAAGAGATAAGTTTGGTTTGTGATTTTAAGGATGCGGGTATATCAATGACACTTTTAATTAAAGCCGATGAAAATGAAGTTTCATTAAGTATTCCTGCATCTGAAATCAAGGAATATAAAAACTATCGTTTACTTACGGTAGACGTACTTCCATACATGGGGGCCTGTGCAGATACTGAAGACGGATATTTAGTCTATCCGGATGGAAGCGGTGCTCTGAAATACCATAATAGCGTTCCGCCTGCAACCATGAGTAATTCGCTCTATTCATGGGATATATACGGAAATGATTTACAGTCATTAGAAACATTATCAAATAATGAAAGTCAAGATATTGAGACTGCAATGCTTCCTGTTTTTGGCATAAAAAAAGGAGAACATGCGTTGATTGCCTATTCAGAAACAGGGGAAGAAGAAGGCAGTATTAATATGTGTCCGTCAGGCTATGGAATTGCGTTAAACAGAATGTTTTATTCATTCAGATATCGTACATCGTACAATATCCAGATGTCAAATATAAGCATTAATGGAAGTGACACAGCGAAAGATAGTAGTGGAATCATGTATAATGAAGAAATGATAAAACAAGACCATGACGTACATTACAGTTTTTTGAATAACGACAAGGCAGATTATAGTGGAATGGCTGAGTTGTATCGAGAAATTCTGTTGGTGGATGGAAAGCTTCAAAAGACCGACATGGTAAGCGAAACCGGTGTTTCAGTTAATGTTTTAATGGCAGCAAGTGAGCAAGGGTTCTGGAGCAATTCAATTGCTGTGACCACAACGGCTGAACAGGTAGAAAAGATAGTAGAAACAGTAGAACAAAGTGGTTTTTCTGGAAAAGGCATCTATACATTGCAAGGGTGGAGTAACGGCGGTTATGGAGTATATCCACAGACAGCTAAACCGGATCAAAAGGTAGCAAGCGTTTCGGCATTGAATCATTTGCTGCAATCTGATAAACGATTCCTATTACAGACAGAATTATTGTTTGCAGATGAAGAAAATGGTGATTTTAGCAAACGTACAGATGTTATCAAGTTGGGAAATCAAAATGTAATCACAGACCATTTGGGTCAACGATTTATATTTAATGCAAGTTGTTTTTCGGAAAAGTTACAGGAAATTCATAAAACTTATAATTCGAGTGAGCAAATTAATTTGTCGCTTCAAAGTATAGGAAAAGTGTTGTTCCGCGATGAAAACGAGAAAATCCCAATGCATCGTGGAGAGATCCGTGATGAATTGGAAGGAGTGCTCCAACAGGCAAGCGATAAAGGAACAATTTCTGTTGAAGGAGCAAATCTGTATACTTTAAAATATGCAGACATGATATATGGATTACCTTCTTCTTCTAGCGAATACTTTATTAGCGATGCCAATATTCCGTTCTGTCAAATGGTATTACACGGCTCAGTGGTGTATACAGGAGAATATGGAAATTTGTCGTCAAATTACGACAGACAATTATTAGAATGGTTAGAATATGGATATACACCTGCATTTGTCCTAACGTATAGCAGTTCTGAAGTGTTGAAGGATACCAATTGTAGTGATATCTATACATCACAGTATGAGAATAATGTGGAGCGTATAAAAAAAGCATATCAACTATATAATGATGTTATTTCAAAAATTGCGGACTCATATATCAGCGAACATACCGTTTTGGAAGATGGATTCATTAAGGTGAATTACAGCAATCAATATACGGTTTTAATAAATTATACGGCACATGCAAAGAGTTGGGACGGAATAACTGTTGAGTCTGGTAGCTATGTGATGGTGGGTGAGTGATATGAAAAAAATGAAAACAAAAACAAAATTTAAAATTAGTAAGAATACGGAAGCATACATTTTTCTTACTCCCTTTTTAATAGGTATAGCAATTTTTTTGCTCTATCCACTATATACAACTATTAAACTGAGTTTTGGTGAGCTTTCTGGCGGGAGCACTTTTGACTTACATTGGAGAGAATTACCTAGTTTCTTTGAGAATTATTCACAAGTATTATATGTAGATACTAGTTTTGTGCCGATTCTTTTAGGAGAGGTTAAAAGAATGTTGATACAAACGCCGCTGATTTTAGCATTTTCGTTAATTTTAGCAATTTGTATCAGTAGAAACATAAAAATGAGAGGCTTCTTTCGTGTTTGCTTTTTCTTACCTTTCTTGTTGGGGTCAGGACAGGTTATGCAACAGTTGTTGGACGTGGGCGTGGACGAACAGGTGTTGTCATTGGAATCGGTATCAATTATTCCACCACACATTTTAAGCTATTTAGGTGATAACGTAGTTGATATGGTAAATCTCCTCTTTAATAATGTGGTACAGGTTCTATGGAATTGTGGTGTACAGATATTGTTATTTATGTCAGGCATACATTCGATTTCACCATCACTTTACGAATCTGCAAGTGTAGATGGAGCAACAGAGTGGGAAAAGTTTTGGAAAATTACATTGCCAATGCTTACACCAATCATTTTATTGAATATGGTTTATACAATTACCGAATCGTTTATTAGTACATCTAATGGAATGCTGAAATATATTAAGGTCAGAGCATTTGGAAGTGTAAGTCAGTTTGAATTTGCATCGGCTGCATCTGTGCTTTATATGTTAGTGGGACTACTTTTTATAGGGGTGGCATTTTTGATTCTGGGTAGAAGTGGTATGCGTGACATAAGGGAGGATAGTGGAAAGAAATGAAATTAAAATGTGCGAACGACAAAGTTGATGGTCAGTTATTAAGAACAATAGACGCTAGGGCACGAGTTAAAAGTCTTGTGGTTAAGATTTTTCTGTATGCTCTCTTAATTGGAGTGGCATTTGTGTGTTTGTTTCCATTTCTTTACATGGGTGTAACAGCTTGTAAAACCAATGCAGATTTAAATGATGTTACGGTAAACTGGATACCAAATACAATAAAAATTGATAATTTTAGAATGGCGTTAGAAGCACTTGATTATGGTAATGGTTTAAAAAACACCTTATTGCAGACTATTCTACCTACGATAGGGCACCTGCTGTCTTGTGGTATGGCGGGCTATGCATTGGCCCGGTATAGGTTTAAAGGACAAAGGGTTATATTTATGCTTGTAATTATTAGCATTATCATTCCTTTACAGACATTAATTATTCCTAGCTATATTATGTATTCGAAACTAGAAATGTTAAATACTATGTGGCCAATAGTGTTGCCAACATTTTTTGGAATAGGTCTGAAAGGTGCGTTATTTGTTTTTATCTTTCGACAATTTTTCTTGGGGCTACCGAGAGAAATTGAGGAAGCAGCAAAAGTTGATGGATGTTCTTTTTTGGGAACGTATTTTCGTGTAATTATGCCGATGTCAAAATCTATCTTATTAGTTGTTTCTGTATTATCAGTTGCTTGGCATTGGAACTCATCATATGAGTCGGGGATATATATTTCTAAAGATGCTTATAAACCATTAGCATCTAGAATATCCGTTATTGTAGATTATGTAAACAATCCACCGGATAGCTTTTTTGAACAAATCAATTCAGCTTCTAGTGAACAGGTAATTAATGTTGCGGTGCTAATGGCAGGATGTTTATTAATTTTATTGCCAATTATTATAGGATTTTCTATTGTTCAACGATATTTCATGCAAGGAATGGAACGAAGTGGATTGGGAGGAGATTGATATGAAAAAGGAAAAATATCACCGTTTAGTAGCCTTGATAATGAGTATTTGCATGCTTGTGGGTAGTATTCTTGTACCGGGAAGTGCAAAAGCAAGCACTACGGATTCCAAGTGGCAGGTCATTAGAGGTGAGGATACGAATTTGATGGAAGATACTACAAATCCGTCAGATGCAACCTTCAAAAATCTAGTAACAGCGAATTATAA